>CALWSX010000180.1 GCA_944384285.1 uncultured Lachnospiraceae bacterium | reverse complement strand
AAAAAACATGTAAATTTGTTGATGAAGCTGCTGCTAACGGGGCAAAAATTATAGCATTTCCGGAAGCTTTTATACCTGGATATCCTTGGTGGATATGGCTTGGAAACGCTGACTATGGAATGAAATATTATATTGATTTGTATAAAAATGCAATCGAAATTCCAGGTCCTGAAGTTAGAAAATTAAGTGATGCAGCAAAGAGAAACGGCGTATATTTTTGTGTTTCTGTTACAGAAAAAGATGGCGCATCACTTTATTTAACACAGCTTTTCTTTGATCCTAACGGAAATCTTTTAGGTAAACACAGAAAACTTAAAGCTACTAATGCAGAAAAAACAATTTGGGGCGACGGCGACGGAAGTATGATGGAGGTATACCCTACAGAATATGGCAATTTAGGAGGGTTACAGTGTTGGGAACATATGCTTCCTTTAAATGTAGCAGCAATGGGTGCACAGAATGAGCAGATTCATATTGCGTCATGGCCAATAGGAATGCCTTATGAAGGACATTTGTTTGGTTCAGAACAGTGTGTTTTGGCAACAAGATATTATGCAATGTCAAATCAGGTATTTTGTCTTCTTTCTTCTCAAATTTGGACAGAGGAACAAAGAGACCGTATTTGTGAAAAAAAAAAACAAAAAAATTATATGAAAAATGGATATGGATTTTCAAAAATAATTGCGCCAAATGGTTTAGAAATAGGAACACCTTTAGCACACGATGAAGAAGGTATAACTTATGCAGAAATTGACCTTGACCAAATTATACCTGGACGTTTCCTTATAGATACAGCAGGACATTATTCTACACCTGGATTTTTAAGTCTTACTTTTGATAAAAGTGTTCATAAACCTGTACATATAATAGGCAAACAAAAATCAAATGCTTTGTCTTATGATGAAATTCAGGAAAATATAAATTAAGTTTATAAAATTAAAAAATAATTTTTGTTAAACTGCTCTTATTTTTATAATAAGAGCAGTTTTCTTTTTTAAAATTATCATTAAATCCTTTTTTTAGCATAGTATTTATTAGGACAAACTAAAAAAGGAGTTGTTTTTAATGAAAAAGTACAAGCTTTTAATGCTTATAATTGTTGCTGTGTTTTCACTGAGTTCCTGTAAAGGTTCTGACACTTCAAATAAAACGGAAATAAATGAAGAAATAAAAGAAGTTGGAGGGGATATTCCTGTAAACAGAGCACTTGCGGCAAAAATGCTTTGTCTTTTAAAATATGATGAAAATGAAATTTTAATGGCAGAAAATACAGGGTATTTTAAAGATGTAAATAATGAGGATTATTTTTCAAAGTATGTTTACAAACTTTATGAAGATGGGATTATACATGGAAGTGATGGCTTTTTTAATCCAAACGAGCCATTAAGTATAACAGAGGCCGAAATTTTGTTAAACGCAGTTAATGATAAAAATGATATTTTTTTTGAAACAGAAGATAAAGGAAGAGCAATTTCTTATTTAACATGGAAAAAAGCTTATAATGATTTAATCACTCAAACTGAAAAAGGTGATGAGTTTAAAAAAGAAGAACTGTTTATATTTGCTTTACCGGAAAATTCTGAATTAGATTCTAATCTTGTACTTACTGATAAGGGAGAATATGATTTTAGCGGTTTTGATATGGAAAGTTTTGCTGATAAAAAAATAGAAGTAATGACAAAAGGCAATATAGTTTCCCAAATAAATTACGTAACAGGTAATGAAGGAATTTTGAAAGGTGTATTTTTTGAAGATGCTGACGGAAATAATATTAAAGTTTCTTATATGGGCGTAAGCAGATACTTAAAATTTGATAAGGATAAAATAGAGTCTAATTGTGCCAACATTACTGTTTCAGATGGAAGAATAATTAATGCTGATTTTCTTTCAAGTATAACATCATCAAAAGTACTTTCAGGCGGGAATGGTTACATAGAAACAGAAAAATACGGAAAACTTGTTTTGGACGAGAATTTTAAAGTTTATGGAAACGAGGAAAAAGGTATTAACGCAATTATTTGTGGAACAGAAAATAATAAACTTTATATAAAAGACAATATTGTTTATGGTGCTCTTGCATATACTCCTACAGATATAAATACTATTCGTGTTGTTATAAGTACAACGGGATTTAACGGGTATGTACATGAAAATGTAAATTTAACTTGTGATAAGCCTTTTAAAATTATATGTGCTGATAATGAGTTTTCGTTTAATCAAGGGGATAATATTAATATAACAAAAGAAACTTATGAAAAAGCTTTTTCATCAAACAGAGTATGTTTTAAAACAGAAGAGGGAGGAAAATTTAAAATAAGCTCCTTGGAAAGAAACAGTGGTTATGTGCCGGAATATGAAGGAGATATTGAAATAGAAAAAAGAGATAACGGTTTTGTTATTGTAAATGAAGTTCCGCTTGAAAAATATTTAAAATATGTATTAAGCTCTGAAATGGGAGGAAGTTTTTCAGATGAGTCTTTAAAAACACAAAGCGTTTTATCAAGAACTTATGCAATAAACGAAATTTATAAAAATAAATATTTGGATTATGGCGCAAATATAGATGATTCTGTTATGAGTCAGGTTTATAACAATATACCGGAAACAGAAAATATTAATACTGTTTTAAATGAAACAGAGGGTGAAGTTTTATGCTATGGTGATGAAATAGCCGATGTATATTTCTTCTCAACTTCATGCGGTGCACGTGCAAATGAGGGTGAAACATTTTTTAATGGTGAAATAAAAGATAGCAGACCTTATTTAAGTTTTAATAATGACGGAGAATTTTTAAATCTTCAAGATGAAAAAACCGCTTATGATTTTTTCAGAAATTGGTATATAGAAAGTTTTGATAGTGACAGTCCTTATTTTAGATGGAAAGTTATATTTAAAGAAGACGAAGCCGAAAAGATAATTACAAAAAATATAAAAGATATGATTTCAAAAGGTGATACTGATATATATTTTAAAGGGAAAAAAGACGAAGTAAAAGACTCAGATTTTGGAAAATTAAAAGACATTAAAGTTTTAAAAAGAGGTGCAGGCGGCAATGTATATGAAATGAGTTTTAGTTTTGAAAACAATGAATTTATAGTAAAAACAGAGTATTCAATAAGAAAAATTTTAGCTCCAACCCAAGTTACTGAGGGAGGAAGCCCAATAAAAACTTATTGTAAAAATGCTGTAGTTATGGAAAATTTGAGTATGCTTCCAAGTTCATTTTTTGCACTTGAGAAAAAGAATGGAGAATATTATTTTTATGGAGGCGGAAACGGCCATGGTGTTGGTTTAAGCCAGTTTGGAGCAGAAAAAATGGCAAAAGAGGGTTATTCTTATAAAGACATTTTAAAATACTATTTCAGCGGAACAGAGATAAAAAATATATAATATATATAATAAAAAACAGGTGCCGATTATTTTAGGTACCTGTTTTTAAATTCTTTTTCTATTTTATTTCCTGTTCCAAATCATCAAAAAGGTCGCTGTCAAAAAATTCTCTTATGCTAATATCTAAACCGTCACATATCTTTTTTATTGAAACCACACCGGGATTTTTACTTTTTTCATTAAGCATACTGTAAAGAGTAGAAGGAGCAATGCCGGAAATGTTAGCAAGATTATTAACTGCAATTTTATTTTTGTCACAAAGCTCTAAAATTCTTCTTTCAACTGCTTCTTTTATAGTCATGGATAACCACCCTTTTATTATATTTAATTAAATGTTATCCAAAAATGGGATAAATCGTGCACGATATATCGTAAATTTAATTTAAGTATGCTATAATTACGATATATCGTATATTTTGGGGTGATTATCAAATGATTTGTACATTTTTTGGGCATAGAGATACTCCTGTAGGAAATGAAAACATGTGGTATAGTGATTGAATAGATTTGTTTGAAAAAAAAGGTGTCATTTTGTTTTATGTAAGGAATCATGGGAACTTAGATACTTTAGTGAT
>CALWSX010000179.1 GCA_944384285.1 uncultured Lachnospiraceae bacterium | reverse complement strand
ACAGAACCCGGCTTATAGATTTGCTCACATCATTTATTAAAAAATTACCTTTGGCTTTTTTGCCAAAGGTTTTTTGTTTTTGTAAATAAAAATAAAGCCACAAAAGTGGCTTTACTCTTAAACTTTAAAATTATAAATAACAATATTTACTTTTGTTTGAAAAAATAAATCTTACAGAAACTATAATAGATAAAACTTCTGCCAAAGGAACCGAAAGCCATATTCCATCAACACCTATCATCATAGGGAGAAATATCAAGCTTATTACTAAAAATACAAATGTTCTTACAAAAGATATGGCCGCTGATACTTTTCCATCAGAAAACGCTGTAAACATACTTGATGCAAATATATTAAAGCCTGTGAAAAGATAACTTATAGCAAATAAAATAAAGCCATGGTAAGTTATTTCAAAAAGATAGCTTTCCGCACTTGTAAAGACCATAATTATTGGCTTTGCAAAAACAATAGATATTAAAAACATCAATAAAGAAAAAAATGATATTATTAACATGCTCATTTTAAATAAAGATTTAAGTTGTTCTTTGTTTCCATATCCGTAATTATAGCTTATTATAGGCGCAACTCCGCCAGAAAAGCCCATAAAGACAGATGTTAATAAAAATTGTGCATAAAGTACGATAGTTATTGCCGCAACTCCGCTCTCTCCCATATATATGAGCATAATTTGGTTAAATAAAAATGTTGTTATAGCAACAGCTAAATTTGTAACCATTTCAGAGGAACCATTAAGACATGCATTTCTTAAAACTCTAAGTCTTAATTTTGGTTTTACCAAATAAATCGTACCGTTTCTTTTAAAAGCAAAATATAAAATACTTATAATTGCCGGAATAGCATAACCTATACTTGTACCAATAGCCGCTCCCGCCATTCCAAGTGGTATTTCAACAATAAACAGATAGTCAAAAAAGATATTTGACACCCCACCCAATATTGTAAGGAAAAGTCCTAAATGAGGTTTACCTGCTGTTACAAAAAATGTTTGAAACAACATTTGGATAATAGACAGCGGACAAAATAAAATATAAATAAAAAGATATTCATAACAATAATCGTAAAGTACTTCTGTGGCTCCCAAAAGATTAATAATTTCAGAAATAAAAATACTGCCGAAAACGACAGCAATTAAACCAACCAAAAGACCTGTATATACAATTAAAGAAAAGTTTTCTTTTGCTTCTCTATCTTTTCCTTCTCCCATATTTATAGCTACTATAGCGCCACCGCCTGTAGCAAACATAATGGATATTGCTATTATTATACTTGGTATAGGATATACGATATTAATTGCCGACAAGGCATTTTCTCCTACAAAATTAGATATAAATATTGCGTCAACCATTTGATAAAGCGACATAAATACAAGCATTATTGCCGTAGGCGCAGTAAATTTGATTAACGAAACTATATTAAAGTTCTGTGCTAAGTTGTTTTTCATTTTGAATCTCCTCGATATATGTTTTTTGTATGTCAAGCATTACTTTACAAAAAATATCAAGTTCTTCTTTTGTGAAATTTTCGTTTGCCTTATCTATTGCTTTTGATTTTGCCCTGTTGTATTCCTTATAGATTTCGGATAACTCATTATTTATTTTTAAATAAAAAACTCTTTTGTCTTCTTTGCTCTGCTCTTTTACAACAAGTCCCTGCTTTACCATCTCGTTTATTTTTATAGTTACGGCTGATTTTGAAATGCAAAGCGCATCAGCCAAAAAAGAGATAGTACACTTTTCTGTATAAGATATAATATCAAGATACAAAAGGCTGTTATAAGTTATATTTAAACTTTTAAACTTTTCATTCATAAGCTTAAGCTCACTTATAGTTAAAGAATAAAAAAAACCGTTAAGAGCATCACGCAAAGGCATATCTTCCCCCTAAAATAGTTAAGTAATTTTAATTATATTTACTTAACTATCTTACCATCTTAAAACTGCCTTGTCAAGCTCACAAGCCTTAAAACAACCAAAAACAAATCAAAATTAAATTTTTAATTCATTTATCATAATTTTATATATATCTCTCATATAATACTGTAAGTATAACCAAAGTTTAAAAGAAAAGAGAGGTTTTTATATGGCATTTGAACTTATTAAAGATAATTTAATTGTAAATAATAAAAATTCAAACGGCTGTACACAAATTGTTGTGGAAAAAGACTTAATAGTACCTGACCAAAGCCCTGACATATTCGATGTTATAAAAGTATGCGGAAGAATTTCAAAAGTATTTTCAAATACACTTAACAAAAGAATTGATTACAAAAGCAAACTGTATATTACAGTTATTTACCAGGCAAAATCTGAGGAAAAGCCTATAAACAGTATTAATTTTGAATTTCCTTTTGAAGACTTTATAGCTTTAGACGACTTGGAAAATGATTCTTACAACAAAGTTTCCGTAAAGATAAATTCTATTGATTACAGGCTTATAAATGACCGAAAACTCAACATAAGAGCCATTTTAGATGTTTGCTACAAAACATCAGTACCTTATAATTTTGAATACATAAAAGACGCTACAGGAGATATTGAGGTTTTAAAAGACAAAATTTCGGTTATAAAAAACGGTTTAACAAAATCTGATACCATAAATATCAAAAACGAAGTCCCTATCCCTCCTTCAAAATCAGACATATATAAAATTATTCATACAGATGCCGTTATTTGCGACAAAGAAGTTAAAGCTTTAGACGGAAAAATCATGGTTAAAGGAATTGTATGTTTTTCTATTCTTTATTCAGGTACAGAAAATGATAATATTATAGAAATTTTTGAAACAGAAGTTCCTTTTTCTGGTTTTATCGAAATGGCCGAATCAAAAGAAGGTATGAGTGTCTTAGACGACTTTGAAATTACAAATATTTCAGCAAGACCAGCTCAAGATAATGACAATGAAGACAGAGTTTTCGACCTTGAATGCGAAATAGAAGCCGAAACTTCACTTTTGGAAAACGAAGATATTGTATATGTTAAAGATATTTATTCGCTTAAAGACGATATAAAACTTTCAGACGAAGATATAAATTACAACAAATTCTTATGCCGAAACAGAAACAAAAACACTATTAAACAGGAACTTGTACTCCCTCCTAAATATCCTGATATTGTTTCTGTATTAAAAGTTACAGCTAAATCAAGACTTTTGGGTTATGAATTTACGGACAATATTTTAAACTGTATGGGAGAAATTGAAGCAGACATATATTATATTTCCAATAACGACTCAAAACCTGTATATCTTGCAACATTTACATTTGACTACAACGAAAGCCTTGATATAAAAGGTATTGACGAAAACAGTGATATAGAAATAAAAACAGAAACAGAAAATGTAACATTTGACCTTCTCTCCGGAAGAGAAATTGAACTTAGAGTTACAGTAATAACAGATGTATATGTATATTCAAAAACAGACTGTTCTCTTATTTCAAACGCTGAAACAGTAGAAAGACCAAAAGATTACTTTAATTGTCTTTCAAGTGTTGTTATATATACTGTACAAAAAGGTGACTCTCTTTGGACAATTGCAAAAAAATATAACACAACGGTCAATGACATTCTTTCTGCTAATTCGATAGAACACAAAGATGAAATCGTTCCCGGACAAAAACTTATGATTATTAAAAAATGTATGCCTGAAAAATAAGCATATTATTTTAAAAATTTTATCTATGTATAAGTTTTAGCCATTAAGTAAAATAACCTTTTAAATCTTTGTTAAAATCCAAAATCCTCTATAAAATAAATATATAAAAGCGTATACCGTTTTTGGTATACGCTTTTTATTATAAGTTTTTAAATATTTCTTTTAATTCGCTTATAAGCATTTCGTTTTCTTTTGGAGAAAGTATACAAAATCTCATAAAAGATTCATCAAGGAATGTAAACGATGATGCGTTTCTTACAAGCATTTTTTTCTTTATAAGTATTTCAAAAATCTCTGATGCAGTTATTTTATCTGTCAAAATCTTAAAAAGAATAAAGTTAGCATAAGAATAATAAGGTTTTATCTCCTTAATAGTTAAAAGCTCATTGTATGCTTTTTCTCTTTCTTTTGAAATAAGATTCTTTGTTTCCTGCTGAAATTCTTTTTCCAAAAACATATTTTCGCCCGCAAAACTTGCAATACTGTTTACAGACCACGGATCTTGTGTTTTTGTTAAAAGTTCTTTAAACAAAGGACTTTTTGTAATTCCGTAACCAAGACGAATACCAGGAGATGCAAAAAACTTTGAAGTACCTCTTATCACAAAAAGATTTTCATATTTATTTGTAAGAGGTATAGACGAAATATCTATATCTGAAAACTCATTATATGTTTCGTCTGTCATTACATATATGTTGTTTTTTACACAATGGTCAAGTATTTTTTCCATTTCAGAAGGAAAAATAGGTGTTCCCGTAGGATTGTTTGGATTACACGCTATAAACAAATCAACATCAGGAGTAAGAGATAACAAAAGCTCTTCTGTATTTAAACGAAAATCATCTTTTTCTTTAAGCTCAAAATATTCAAAAGAGCTTCCAATAAGTTTAACTTCTCTTTCATACTCTGAATATGCCGGACCCATTATAACTGTTTTTTTAGGGCTAACAGATTTTATAAAACACGATATAAGCTCTGTTGAACCGTTACCTACAAATACGTTTTCACTATTTGCACCTGTATACAAAGAAATACTCTTTTTTAAAGAAAGATAATTTTTGTCCGGATAAGTTTCTATGACCTTAAGGTTATTTTTTATTTTTTCATACACGTTTTCAGGAAATCCAAGCGGATTTATGTTACCGCTAAAATCAGAAATCTCTTCTTTTTTTATACCATAATGTCTTTCAACCGCGTCCAAATCTCCGCCATGAACCGTAACAAGCTTAGACATCGAAATCCTCCTCAACACTGAAGCTTAAATCCGTAACCCTTGGATAAACTATATGAAGTTTCTGTTCCAAAGTATCTAAATTTTCAATAACATAATCTTCTTTTCTACCTGCCGGATTTTTAAATGAAATTATAAATTCACCCGGTTTTATAACCTCTGATACAGGAATTTTTAAATCAAGATACTGTGTATTTCCTACTTTACACATTTTTGCTCTTTTATGCTCTTTATTAAACAGCATATTTATAAAAAGTATAAGTACATCAAGGTATCTCTCTTCTATAATTTCAAGTATTGCCCATTTTTCAGGATTTAATTTATTATAAATTTTAAGCTTATAAACCTTTTGGCGTGGCCTTTTAAGCCATTCGCTTCTTTCCTGCTGTCTTTCATAGGCATAATTTGCTATAAAATGATCAAATATAAATGTTGACGCCATATCCTGCATGGATATAACACTTCCGGAAAATCTTACAAACTCTTTTCCAAATCTTGTGAGAGAATAGCAAGTGTATACATGAAAATGTGCAGGAGTTGTATCTCTGTCCAATGAAAGTCTTGAATAAATATTGTTCATATCTATCATAAGACGATATTTTGATGCGTAAAGAGGCTCTACCATATAGAGATAACTTCCAAAAGGTATAAAAAACCATTTATCAAGAAGAAGTCCTATTCTGTATACATCAGAAAGTTTTTCATTATGCTGTTCTGTAAGCTCGTTTTGTTCCATAGCATCAAAAAATTCTTCCATATCGTCATCTAAATAAGAAGAAAGACTCTTCAAAAGATCTTCTATGGTTGCATGTTCCTGTAAATATGAATATAAAAGACCATGTGCTTCTTCTATACGTGATTCTATGTTTAATTCTGTAAAAAGCTCTCTTGTGCTTACATCAAGCGCTGTTTTAAAAATAGTTTCAAAAATAACAGAATATTCCTGTGCAAAAAAAGCTTCACATTTATCTGTCAAAGCCATTCTTTTAACAAAAAGAGACGGAATTTCTTCTATAAGGTCAAGCTCTTTTGCAATAAGCATAAGATAATCTATGTAAAAGTCTTCTTCTTTTGATATATCTTTGTAGATTTCGTTTCTTTCCTCTTCTGCAATACGATATTCGTTATCTACTATTATATCAGGATCAAAATATTCAAGAAGTGTTCTTAAATCATCTACAAATGGGTGTTTTTCTTTTGTAATATCTTGAAAGCCTATATCAAATACAGGTTTGTCCTTATCTTCCTTATTAATATGAAAAGAAATACCTAACGCCAAAATATCACTTCTGTAGCATTTTTTGTTAAGGAGCATTGACGGAGAATATCCTTCATAATCTGTAAGCGAAGAATAATACCATTTTCTGAATAAATAAGATGATTGTTTTAAAACATCATATTGGTATTCATCGTCCATTTCAAGAAGTATAGTCAAAAAGTCTTGTTCAAAGAAATTTAAAAGTACATTTTTGTACATAAAACATCACCTCTGGTTCCCCAATAACATGGGCTTACATTTTATAATACATTTTATCAGACTTTTTATAAAAAAGAAATAGAAAAAAGCAAATTTTTTTATATTTTTAGTGCAACATTCCTTAATGGAATAGAATTTTTAAAAAAGAATCGTTTGTAGGGGCATTTTAATAAAAACTTTACTATATTGTAAGAATTATTTTGTTGAATATATATGATGGATAAATTATACTTTTACTATAAATATACGAAGTTTTATCTCTAAGGAGGGATTTTATGAGCCTAAAAAATATTAAAAAAACAATATTTTTACTTTTAACACTTACTTGTATTTTTGTCCCTTTACATATTTATGCCTCTGAATACTACTTAGACGGAAAAAAACTTACTTTTAAAAACGAACTTTTATTAAAAGACGGAATAACATACGTTTCTCTTAATGATTATACTGACATAGCCGGTATTGAAATTTTAGAAGAAAATAAAAATTCCGTTACATTTGAATTTCCAAATGTTACTCTTGTTTGTGACAAAAATTATGCTTTTAATAAAGATGGTGACAGTATTGCCACTCTTTATGCCACTCCTTTGCTTCATAATGGTATTATGTATGTACCTTTACGTATGCCTAAAGAAATAGACGGAAATATAATTATGTATGACACAAAAACAAAAAATACATACATATATAATTACATGAGTATAAAGCACTATCCGCAAAAATTTTTCTTAAATGATACAGAGATAAAAAGTGACAGATTTATAAACCTTGAAAAATACTTAAGCCTGTCTCTTCCACATTTTGATGCGGATTTAGCTACTATAGATAAGAAGGACTTTAATTTTGGAAACGGAAAAATAGTATACACAGCCAAGGATTTCATCGAAAGAAAAGTTACTGTATTTTTTAATAACAAAACTTTGGACGAAAAATTTCCTGTTTCTGATAATGGCGGAAACCTTTATAAAATTCCAGACCCAGAAATTGAAACAACCGAAAATTATGTAAAAGCAACGACAAACGATTTTATTATCACAATATACGCAAAGGACACTTATGAAAAAATAGATGATTCATCAATTTATGCCGAAGTTAAATATATAGGAAACGATGAAAAGGCTTATTTCAGAGGAAGCTCCCCTTCTTTTACGCTTAATCTTAAAAATGATGAATATTCTTTCGGCGGTGATAGAGATGATGTTTCTCTACCATATACATTTACTAAAAATGAGATTAAGAAGTACGAATTTAAATTCTATGGGAATGAGCCTGTACAAAGTGGAAAATATAAGATATCCGGCAATCTTGAATTAAAAGAAGAAAAAAACGGAAAACCTATTAATATAAGTTTATCAAAAGAAATAACTTTAAAATAAAAATTCACCCCATTGAGTAATATCAATGGGGTTTTTACAGTTATAAAAAATTTTAGAAAAAACGGTCAAAGAAAAATCTTTGACCGTAAAAAATTATTAATTAACTTCTTTTAAAAGACCTGTTCTGTAAGCATAAAGAAGATCTTTTAAATATTTCATTTCATCTCTTAATTTAACACCTATATCTGTGTTTCCTACACGTATTCTTTCTTCTGAATACTGAAGTGCAACTGTTGATGAAAGTATGTCTTTTTCTTCTTTAATAGCGATTTCTCTTGATGAGAAAGGCTCATGTGATACAAGCACAAGACCGTGAGAATTATAAATAAGTGTATATCCTGCTATTCCTGTAACTTTTTGATATGCACGTGCAAAACCGCCATCAATAACAAAAAGCTTTCCGTTTGCTTTTATAGGAGTTTCTCCGCTTGATGCTTTAACAGGAACATGACCGTTTACAATATGTCCCTCATCAGGATCGATTCCAAACTCTTCAAGTATCATTCTGCAAGTTTTTTCATCATCTCTTAATTTATAGTATGTATTTTTTTCTTCTTTATGAGATGCTTTATCATCTATAAAATATCTCTCAAAAGTTGTCATTTTTTTCTTTCCAAAAAGAGGTGAATTAGGGCCACACCATAAGTACCAAAGTGAATCCAAACATTTAAGTTTCTTTTCAGCGTCATCTTTTGTAAAGTACCCTTCACGTGCCGCTCTTTCAACTAAATCAAAATACTCTTTTCCAGAGCATTTTTTTCCATTAAAAGTAACTTCTTTAAAATTTCCATTTTCATCAAAAGGAATACAGCCATGGAAAAGAAGATTGTTATTAAATACTGTATAAATACTTCCTTTTGCAAACAAAAATCTTGCATGTCTTTGTATTTTAACACTGTTTAAGAAAGAAGAACGAAGTTTTTCCATAACTTCCGCTTCTTCTTTTGTAAACTCATAAGGATTATTAGGGTCTATAGTTGGGAAGTTTGTATCATTAAGTTCATATTTAACACCTTCTACGGTAACAGTACCATTTTCAAGGTCTAACTGATGGAGAAGGAGTCTTTCGTCCATTTCATATTCCGGATTTCTCTTTATCAAAATTCCCTCTGCTTTAAACTGCATTATGGATATGGCTTTATGCATTTTAGCAATAACTGATGCTTCTTTTTCACTTACTATATCTTCAGGTGAAAGTTTTGGCATAAAAGCTTTACATGGGTCATCGCCATATTTATCGATAGCAAACATTAAAAGCGGAATAAGATTTATACCATAATGGTCCTCAACTGTATCAAGGTTTGCATAACGTGACTGAATTCTTACAACATTACAAATAAGAGCGTCACAACCGGCAGCTGCTCCCATCCAGGCTATATCATGATTTCCCCACTGTATATCAAGGTTATGATAATCCATTAATGTATCAACAATTTTAGCCGCATTAGGTCCCCTGTCATAGATATCCCCCAAAATGTGAAGATGATCTATGGCAAGTCTTTGGATAAGGTAAGAAATTGCAGTGATAAATCTGTCGGCTTGGTTAAGCTCTATTATAGATTCGATTATTTCTTTATAGTACATCTGCTTTTCTTCGCCTTTTCCGTCCTCATGCAAAAGTTCTTCTATTATATAGGCAAATTCTTTTGGAAGTGCCTTTCTTACTTTAGAACGTGTGTATTTTGCGGAAATAACTTTACACAATTTTATAAGTCTTTCAAGATTTATTCTGTAAAAAGAAGCCATATCGGTTTCTGTTTTTTTAACAAGCTCAAGTTTTCTTTCCGGATAATAAATTAAAGTTGCAAAAGCTTTCTTTTCATCATCTTTCATTTCTTTTCCAAATATAAATGAAATTTGATTTTTTATAACTCCTGAGGCATTTCTTAAAACGTGACTGAAAGATTCATATTCCCCATGAATATCAGATACAAAGTGTTCTGTTCCTTTTGGGAGATTTAATATAGCCTGAAGATTTATAATTTCTGTACAAGCACTGTTTATGTTTGGATATTTGGTGGAAAGAAGCTTAAGATATTTTATCTCCTGGTCCGAAAAATTCTTTATGGTTTCACCACAACAAGACATTTAATATATTCCTCCTTAAAAGGCATTAATTTTATTTTTTAAAATTTAAATTATTGTTAATTATATATTATATCAAAAATATATTAACTAATAAACAAATATTATATAAAATTTTATATTTTTTTCGGCTTGACATTTTTTTATTATAATGATAAGATTATTGAGTATGTTTAGCCGCACAAAGAGGTTTTAAACTAAAACAAAGGGTTTTGGTACCGTATTTGGCGAGTATATTGCAAGGAGGTGTACAGGATAGTGTACGCAATTATTGAAACAGGTGGAAAACAGTATAAAGTTTCTGAAGGTGATGTTATCACTATTGAAAAAATTTGTGCAGAAGCAGGCTCAGAATTTGTATTTGACAAAGTTATGGCTGTATCAAACGAAGGCGAATTAAAAATCGGTGCTCCTTACGTTTCTGGTGCTTCTGTAAACGCTTCTGTTATTGGTGATGGTAAAGAGAAAAAAGTTATCATCTACAAATACAAAGCTAAAAAAGGCTTCCACAAGAAAAAAGGTCACAGACAGCCTTTCACAAAAGTTAAAATTGAAAAAATTTCTCTTTAATTTGGAGATTAAACCGTTATGATAAAAGTAGAAATTTACAGGAACAAAAAAAACGATATTAACAGATTCAAAGTTTCAGGTCACGCAGGTTATGCCGAAAGCGGAAATGATATTATATGTTCTGCAGTTACAGCACTTACTTTTAACACTGTGAACTCTATATTTAAATTTGTAAACGTTTCTCCTGTTTGCGAAACTGACGAAGTAACGGGACTTTTAGACTGCCGTATCGATACAGATAATATCTCGGCAGAACAAAATCATGATGTACAGCTTTTACTTAAAGCTATGTTAAACGGACTTAAAGATATTAAAAAAAATTACGGAAAATTCATAGTCATAAACGATAAGGAGGTGCTTTCCGAATGTTAAATTTAAACCTTCAGTTTTTTGCACATAAAAAAGGTATGGGTTCAACTCGTAACGGCCGTGATTCTGAGTCAAAAAGACTTGGTGCTAAACGTGCTGACGGACAGTTTGTACTCGCAGGAAATATTCTCTATACTCAGAGAGGAACAAAAATCCACCCTGGCAATAACGTAGGAAAAGGTGGCAACGATTCTCTTTTCGCTTTAGTTGACGGTATCGTTAAATATGAGAGAAAAGGCAGAGACAAAAAACAGGTTTCTGTATACCCTGTTGAAATTGCCGAATAATTAATAACTTTAAGGAGCCTAAGTTTCTTTTTCTGAAATTTAGGTTCTTTTTTTCTAATTTTATTTTTTGAATTTTAGTTTAAAATACACTTATAAATTATATTTTAGGGAGGTGTACAAAAGAAATGTTTGCTGACAGAGTCAAAATTCATATAAAAGGCGGTA
>CALWSX010000178.1 GCA_944384285.1 uncultured Lachnospiraceae bacterium | reverse complement strand
GTACCTGATGGGCCAAGCATGTATATATTATAGCCCTTCATTTTTACCTGAAGCCCAAAATCAAAAGCTTTTACGGCTCTTTCCTGACCTATAAACTCATGGTCAAATGCCTCAATATCATTTGTGGTTTCAAAATTTAAAACATTTAAACTGTCATCATTTTTTAATTCTTCATAAGTTAATTCTTTCAAAGTTGACATTAAAAACCACCGCCTTATAAAATTTTAGAAATTTTATTCAAAATTAACATCAAAATGTTTCCACATAACTACAGCATCTTCGCCTGTATCAGAATAATATTTTTTTCTTATGCCTTCCGGTTTAAAACCAAGACTTGTGTAAAGGTGCTGAGCAGTTAAATTAGAAATTTTTACTTCTAATGTAATGCCAATCATATTAAGCTCTTCAGCCTGTTTTATTAAAGCCTCAACAAGCATACGGCCAATTCCCATTCTCCTATACTCACTGTCAACTGCAATATTTGTTATGTGTCCCTCTGTTACAACATGCCACATTCCGGCATATCCAACTACTTTTCCATCTTTTAAAGCTACAAAATATATAGCAAGCTTATTTGTTGTAACTTCATTTATAAAATCCTGTTTTGTCCAAAACATAGGAAAAGTATCTCTTTCTATTCTTGCAACTTCGTCTACATGCTGAAGATCCATTCTTACTATTTCTATCATTTTTTATTTCCTCTACTTTTTATTTTGTTTTTCTAAAAGCTCACGTTCTGCCTGAGGTTTTCTAACATAAAACGGTTTAAACTCTTCGCTGTTAACTGCACAGCCCATTTTTATAAGTTCATACGCCAAACTTGCAACTGATGCTGCATTTTGCAAATTACAATTTGGAGGTGCAACTCTAAACCCATTTTCCAAAATAATTTCGGTAAAAACTTTTAAACCGTCTCCGACAAACAAAACATCTTTATCATAATTTTTAGCCATTTCAATTACTTTATCAAATGTTTCGCAATAATAATCTGTTATTCTTTCAAACTTCCCGTTACGCCATGTATAAAAAGCAAAATAAGCTTGATTTCTCCTTGCGTCCATAACAGGGCATATAACTGAACTGCAATTATATAAATTATAAGCAAGAGCATCTAAAGTAGGAACAGGAACTATTTTTTTATCAAGTCCAAGCGCTAAACCTTTTGCTGTTGCTGCACCTATTCTAAGGCCCGTAAATGATCCCGGGCCACTTATACACGCAATATAATCTAATGTATTTATATCTGTTTCAGATACCTTCAAAATTCTGTCTATCATAGGCATTAATGTTTCAGAATGTGTTAAAGTATGATTTACTGTATAACACGAAATAAGCTTATTGTCTTCTGTAAGAGCAACGCTTGCTGCTGTAGCAGAAGATTCTATCGCAAGTATTTTCATAATTATCCTCTGTTTCTTTTTACTGTAATTTTTCTGTAGTTATCGCCTTTATTAAAGTCTCTTTCAAAATATATCCAAACAGCAGTATCAGGTATGATTTCTTCTATTATTTCTGCCCACTCTATAAGACAAACTCCATTAGAAAAGAACATATCCTCATAGCCTGTGTCGTCCATTTCATATATTTCTTCAATTCTGTAAACGTCAAAATGGTAAAGTTTTAATCTTCCATCATATTCATTTACTATTGTAAAAGTAGGACTTGTTATTTCTTCATCAATAGAAAGACCCTTTGCAAAACCTTTTGTAAAATGAGTTTTGCCCGCACCTATGTCACCAGAAAGACAATAAATGTCCCCTTCTTTCGCATTTTTTGCAAATTCTTCTCCAAGTTTTATAGTTTCTGAAACTGAAGAAGTTTCAAATATTTCAGTCATGTATTTTTCCTTTCTTAAAGCTCTGATAAAGGCGCAAATCTGTAGCCTTCATTTCTAAGCATATCTATTATATCAGGTAAAGCCTCTGTATTAGACTGGCTTACAGCATGAAGAAGCACTATTGCTCCGTTATGATAGTTATTTTTCATCATATCATAAGCACCCTGTTTTCCAGGCTGGTCGTTTACGTCCCAATCTTTATACGCATAGCTCCAAAAGATAGTTTTATATCCGTTTTTCTGAGTTTCCGCAAGAGTTCTTACACTGTAAACTCCTTGTGGTGGTCTAAAATATGTTGGCATATCGGTTCCTGTAACCTCTTTAAAGTAAGCAGCACAATCATTTATTTCATAAGCTATCTGTTCTGCTGAAAGAGTTGTTAAATCTGGATGAGTTACAGAATGGTTCCCAACTATATGACCTTCATTAACCATTCTTTTTACAAGTTCCGGTTCACTTTCGATATATGGTTTTGTTACAAAAAATGCTGCTTTAACGTCTTTTTCTTTTAATATATCAAGTATTTTTTCTGTATATCCGTTTTCATATCCTTCATCAAATGTAAGATAGATAACTTTTTCTGATGTATCTCCAAGATAATGTGCATCATATTGATTTATGTTTATATCCTGCTGTGCTTCAGGAGGTATGTGATTGTTTCCTCTTTTAAACCACCATGACTTTCTGTCATTTTCGCCTACCAATGATGATGTCTCTGTAGGCTCTTTTGGACGTCTTGTTTCTTCTTCAGGCTGAGGATTTACAGGTACAGTTTCTTCCGGTTTTGTTTCTTCTTGTAAAACTTCTTCATTAACACTTTCTGTTTCTGTTGTTTCAAGAGTTTCATCTGTATTTTCTGTTTCTTCTGTTTCTGTAACAGTTGTCTGTTCTGTTATAGGTTTATTTTCTACAGGGGTATTACATGATGTTAAACCAAATAAAAAAGATAAAGATAACGCTACTAATTTTAATGAAGCCATAATAATCACTCCTTATCATTTGTATTTTTATTATAAAATTTAAATTTTTTATAACATAAGTATATCATAAAATATATTAAGATAATACAAAAAATATCTTTTTTTTATCTTAAATTACAGTATTTTTATCCCAAAATTACCTTTTTTTAAGACCCATTTCTACCAAAAACCTTGACCTTACCGTTTCTTTATCATATCGTTTTTTATATTCAGATAAAAACAAATTTCTTTTTGCTCTTGTTATACCAACATACAAAAGTCTTCTTTCTTCCTCGAGTTCCTCATCTCCAAAACTCTTTTGATGAGGGATAACACCTTCTATAATTCCTGGTATAAAAACTGTATCAAATTCAAGTCCTTTTGCACTATGTAAAGTTGATATTGTAACAGCATCTTCAAAATTTTGAGATTTCTTTTTTGTCTTTTCTATTTCAATTCTTAAATTATCTACAAAATCAGGGAATTCTTCCAAAGTTTCACAACCCTTTGCATACTCCATAAATTCATTAGCTATTTCTTTAAAACCTATTAAGTTTCCTTTTTTAAATTTTGAGTATTCCTCAAGATATTCATCATAGGATACAATATTCCTTATATATTTTACTGCTTCATACGGTTTTCTTTTTTTGATCATAGCTATATGCATATAAAATTCTTTCAAATATTGTATCTGCCAGTCTTTTAAATCCTCATAATTTAAAATATTATTTACTATACTTCCACAAGTATCATGAACATCATTTAAAAAATCCTTACTCAAATATCTTTTAGGTTTATTAGCTATACGCATAAAATTTTCATCTATATTGATATTTAAAGCAATATTAATATATGACATAATGTCCCTTACTATCCAATGGTTAAATATATTAAAAACATTTTCTTTAAGATTAAAATATATTCCCATATTTGAAAAAACGTGAGCAAAAACTATAGATTGGGTATTTTCTCTGCAAAGAACAGCAAACTTATCAAAGGATACACCCTTTTCATGGTTTACTTTAATTATTTCAGCAATTTTTTTTGCTTCACTTAAAGGAGTTTCAACTGAGAAAAAAGAGGTTAGTTTTCCGTCTTTTCCTACGCCTTCTATATCTTTTTTTATTCTTATTTTATTATTATTAACAAGCTTATTTGCAAGCTTTATAATATTATTAGTTGAACGATAATTAGTATTTAAAAATACTTTTTTTGTATCTTTAAAATCTTTATGAAATTCAAGAAGGAACTCAGGCTTCGCCCCTCTAAATTTATATATGCTTTGGTCATCATCACCCACAACAAACAAATTATTTAATGGAGTTGCAATCAGTTTTAGACATTCGTATTGGGCAAAATTAATATCCTGAAATTCATCTACCAATATAAATTTATATCTGTTTCTCCAATAATTAAGCTCGTTTTCGTTTTCTGTCAGAATCTCATAACATTTTGTGAGCATATCATCAAAGTCAATTTTGTTGTGTATTTCTTTATATCTTTCAAATTTTTTATATATTTCTTTAAAATCAGACTTTTCTACATACTCCGTTTTATAATCTTTAATAGATATAAGTCCATTTTTCATTATAGACAAATCACTTATAAAATTTTCAATATATTCATCTATATCATTAATTTCAATTTCAAGCTCATTTATTATTTTTGCAAGAGCTGTTCTTTTCTCATCTTCCCCTAAAACATTATCTGTTGAGTAATTATAAACCTTTCTTATAATACGAAAAAACAAAGAATGAAAAGTACCAAAAGAAACAAGTTTTGATTCTAAATTATCTTCATTTTCCGTTTTAAACCTTGTTTCCATTTCTACTGCCGCAGCTTTTGTAAATGTTATTACAAGTATTTTATTTGGCATTATTTTCTTTTCTTCAATAAGGTATTTAACTCTGTTTATAACTACAGTTGTTTTTCCGCTTCCAGGACCTGCAATTACAGCCATAGGCCCCTCAAAATGACTTACAGCTTCTGCTTGTGCCGGGTTTAAAAATTTTTCCATATACAAAACTCCAAAAACTTTAAATTGCTTTATAAAATTACATTTATTTGGTAAAATATATATAACTAGTATTATAAAATTTTATCAAATTATCTTTTTTTAGTCAAACAAGCCTATTATAATGGAGGAGATTTTATGAGCGAAACAAATAAAAAACAAGTTATAATTTACTATTCTTTAACTGGCTCTGTAAAAAAGGTTGTTTCTGAAATATCCAAACTTATTTCTATAGATATAATAGAGTTAAAACCTCAAAAACCATATTCAAAAATAAGTGCATTTACAAAAGGTATATTTCAAAATTTCTTTGGGAATAAACCTAAAATAAAGAATAATATTGATATTTCAGTATATGACAGAATTTTTCTTGCAACACCTGTATGGGCATCTTCATTTGTTCCGCTTTTTAATACTGTTTTAAATATTTGCGATTTCAAAGGAAAAGAAATTGTTCTAATATCATGCTGCGGTGGAAGTAACGGAAAAACATTCGATAATTTCAAAAAAAAGCTTAAAGGAGCTAAAATTATTGGAGAAATAACTTTTATTAAACCAAACTCAAAAAGTGATTTAAGTGAAGCTGTTAAATATTTTATATCTTCTTTAGACTAAATTTTTATCATATAATAGAAAAAGCCGTCTATAAAGACGGCTTAATTTTATTATCTATATTTTTTTACACCTATACATTCACCCATTTTTACAACTGTTTCTATGCCTTTTTCAGTATTTTTAAATATCCTGTCAAAAACAGTAACTCTATCTTTTGGGTAAATTACAATAATAGTAGAACCTCCAAATTCAAACATACCTTTTTCAGTTCCCTTTTTAAAACTTGCTTTTTCATAAAAATTATTAATTTTGCCTACAAACAAAGCCCCAACTTCCATTTGAATAACATCACCGAAATTTTCAGTATGAAGAATTGTAAAAGAACGGCTGTTATGTTTAAAAACAGGATAATTTCTAAGGGCTATAGGCTGAACACTATGAAATTCCCCTTTTATATAATAATTTCTTTTTTGATATCCATTATCTATATAACAATATCTATGGTAGTCAGTTGCTTCAAGCCTATATACAAGGAGATCTCCTCCTATGTATTTTTCCGCAAGTGTATTACTTTTAAGTAAATCTGAAAGAGAATACCATGAATTTTTTATATAAAAACAACTGTTTTTATCAATTTTATATGCGGAAAGTTTGGCATCTGAAGGACTTATCGCACTTTCCTCTTTTAAATCAATTTTTCTCATTCCATCTTTTATTCTTCTTGTGAAAAAATCATTAAATGATGTAAATTTACGACACTCAAACTGCGACATATCTATGTGATTTTTTCTTACAAAAGAATCTATCATTAAACATGAAAATTTGGAATTTAAGACATGCTCAGAAAGATTAGTAAAAAAAGGTCTTACAAGTATCTTTAAAATAATTCTTCCGATATATGTCTCATAAAAAAATACCATAGATTTTTTATCTTTGGATACAAAATCATGCTTACTACTGTGACTATGCATTTAAACACCTACACCCATTATAATTATAAACAATTCACAAAGTCCAAATACAGTTAAAACAGCCATACTCTTTCCTCGTGGTTTTGGAATTTTTAAAGGAAGTACAAAACAAAGCGCAACAATAAATAATAAAATTGTATAAGCTATTGTCTGTGTGTCACCATTAAAAATATACACTAAAGGAAGAAAAATAGATATAGAAGTTACAGGAAGTCCATTATATGTTTTTCTGCCTTCTGTTGTTTCTCTTTGCCTTTTTTCTTCCATAACATTAAAATACGCAAGACGTATAAGCGCATTAAGAACATAAAGCATAGCTATTATCAAATAAAATTGTACGTCTAAGCTCATTTGATAACAAATTATAGCGGGAAGCATTCCAAAACAAATAAGGTCACATAAAGAGTCTATCTGTATACCAAATCTTTTTTCATCTTCAGTTCTTTGTCTTGTTCTTGCAACTTTTCCATCAAAACTGTCACATAGCCCTGAAAGCATAAGACAAATTACAGACTTCCTTATATCTCCGTTAAACGCAAGAAAACTCCCATAAACAGAAATTATAAGACTTAAATATGTTAAAACAACTGTATAATTATAATATCCTAACAGCATCTTTTTCTCCTATCAGTCATAAGGATTTAAATTTTAAAATTACGTCTACTATAAAGATAAAACTTATTAATATGATACCTTATTAAATTGATTTAAGCAATAGATGTAAAGAAAAAAGTAATAAAAATTAAGAATTTGTAAAAATTATTTAAAATTAAAAAAGGTTTGCATTTTTTAAAAATTCAACTAAATATCCACTGTTTAAAAATGGATTTTTATAACATTCCATGAATATAATGTCTAAGTTTTCTTGACAATATTCTATTTGTTTCGACCAAAATTTTACCGTATTTATTCTATCAATTAAAGCAAATTTTTCATTATATAATTTCCAAAATCTTATATCCAATATATAAATAAAAATAAGGTTAACTACTAAAAATTTTATAACAGATACTAAGTTTCCACTCCATAATGATTTCATAAAATATCTGAAAATTGTATAAACTGCAAAATGTTCATATTCATAAAATCTTTTTTCATTAGATATTTTAAAATCTTCTTTTAAATTAAGCAATTCATAAAAATCAAGATTTTCATTATTTATAAACTCAGTCCATTCATCATTTATAGGCTCAGTATTTTTGTAAATTTCTTTTAATTCATGGCAAAATATT
>CALWSX010000177.1 GCA_944384285.1 uncultured Lachnospiraceae bacterium | reverse complement strand
AAAATTGGTGTTGTTGTAGAAGTTAACTCAGCAACAGCCTTCGTTGCTAAAAACCCACTTTTCCAGGAATATGTTCAGCAGGTTGCAGAACAGGCTGTTAAATCAGATGCTACTAATATTGATGATTTCTTAGCAGAAAAATGGATCTTTGACGAAACACTTACAGTTAAAGAAGAACTCAGCCAGAAAGTTGCTGTTATCGGTGAAAACCTTACAATCAGACGTTTTGAAAAATTTGTTAAAGCTGATGGACATACACTTGTTTCTTATGTTCATGGCAATGGTAGAATCGGTGTTATGATCGAACTTTCAAGCGACAAAGATTTCGATAAACTCCACGAACTTGGTAAAAACCTTTGCATGCAGATTGCAGCTTTAAATCCAAAATTCATCTATCAGGAAGACGTTTCTGAAGAATACATTGAACATGAAAAAGAAATTTTAGCAAAACAGGCTAAAGAAGATCCTAAAAACGCAAGCAAACCTGACAACATCATTCTTAAGATGATTGAAGGAAGACTTAAAAAAGAATTAAAAGAATTATGTCTTGTTGAACAGCCTTACGTTAAAGATTCAGACATGGCTGTTAAAGATTATATCAATAGCGTTGCTAAAGAAATCGGCGATGAAATCAAAATTGTTAGAGTTGTTCGTTTTGAAACAGGCGAAGGTCTTGCTAAAAAAGAAGAAAACTTTGCAGACGAAGTTGCAAAAGCTATGAAATAATTTTTAAAAATACTATACCTCGCTAGGAAAACCCTGCGAGGTATTTTTATATTTTTTCAGACATTATTATTTATTTTTCGTATATATAAAATGGTGACATTATTGTTTTGCAATAAACCTCTTTAAGGCTTTTAATTCACCAAAATAAATTTTGATGGGAGGGTAATTTTTTATGATTAAGTTACTCAAAAAAATCCAAAAAAGAGAGCTTATTTTTTCTGTATTTTGTATTATTTTTATAATAATGCAAGTTGTTTTGGAACTTAAACTTCCGGACTACATGTCAGAAGTTACCGTACTTATTCAAACCGAAGGAAGCAGTATAAGTTCAGTTTTGCATGCAGGAGGTTTAATGCTTTTGTGCAGCCTTGGAACTTTAATAGTTGCTTTTATCTCCGGTTTCTTTTCATCAAAAATAGGTGCCGGTGTTTCTATGCATTTACGTGAACTTATGTTTGATAAAGTTCAAAATTTCTCTATGGAAGAAATAAACAACTTTTCAACAGCAAGCTTAATAACAAGAACTACAAATGATATTACATTTATCCAAATTTTTATTTCAATAGGTCTTGTTGTAAGTATAAAAGCACCTTTCCTTGCAATTTGGGCTATATTAAAAATACTTAAGAAAAATATTCTTTGGTCATTTTCTACCCTTGGTGCAGTAATTTTACTTGCATGCGTTCTTTCGGTTGTAATTTTCGTAGCAATCCCTAAATTTAAAAAAGTTCAAACTCTTACTGATAATTTAAACCGTGTTACAAGAGAAACACTTATTGGTCAAAGGGTTGTAAGAGCATATAATGCAGAAAGCCATGAAGAAGAAAAATTTGATTCAGCAAACAAAGAACTTTCAAAAACAACTCTTTTTGCTGTAAGAGCTATGGCTTTACTCCACCCTACTATGGGATTTATTATGAATGCCCTTACCCTTTCCATATATTGGATTGGAGCATACATAATTAATTCTGCGGCACTTCCAGATAAAAATATTCTTTTTGGAGATATGGTAGTTTTCACATCTTACTCTGTACAGGTTATTATGGCTTTCATACTCATGGCATTTATGTTTATTCAATTTCCACGTGCTGAGGTTTGTGCAAAGCGTATAAACGAAGTATTGGATACTGAAAGCAAGCTTAAAGATGGTGAAATTACTAATCCTAACACAGATATAAAAGGTGAAATAGAATTTAAAAATGTTTATTTTAAATATCCAAACGCTACCGAAAATGTTTTAACTGATATTTCTTTTAAAGCAAATAAAGGAGAAACCATTGCAGTAATAGGTTCAACAGGTTGCGGAAAAAGTACTTTAGTAAATCTTATTCCAAGATTTTTTGACTCTACTTCCGGGGAAATAACAATAGATGGTATTAATATAAAAGATTATAATCTTGAAACACTTTACAGAAAAATCGGATATGTATCACAAAGTGCTTTTATGTTTAATGCTTCTATATTTGACAATATTTCTTACGGAGAAGAACCTGCCGAAAATACAATGGAAAGAGTTCAAAATGCAGCAAAAATTGCTAAAGCAGATGAATTTATAGAGCTTCTTCCAGATAAATATCTCTCCCCTATTTCCGAAGGCGGACATAATATATCAGGTGGACAAAAACAAAGAGTTTCTATAGCCAGAGCAATTTTCAGAAATCCAGAAATTATGATTTTTGATGATTCTTTCTCCGCTTTGGATTATAAAACAGACCGACTTTTAAGAAAAGAATTAGCTAAATATACAAAAGATACAACTAAAATAATAGTAGCTCAAAGAATAGGCACAATTCGTGATGCTGACAAAATTATAGTTCTTGATGAAGGAAAAATTGTTGGCATGGGCAAACACAATGAATTGATGGAAAACTGTGAAGTCTATCGTCAAATTGCCTTTTCTCAGCTTTCAAAGGAGGAATTATAATATGGCACGTAATAATAACTCTTCCGGAAATGGTTTTAGAAATCGTCATGCTACAGAAAAACCAAAAAATCTTGTTGGTACATGGGTAAAAATTCTTTCCTATTGCAAACCATACAGATATGCTATTATTTTTGCGGTTATACTTTCTATGAGTGCTGCATTTATCACTCTTGCTGGTCCATCTCAAATAAAAAATATTACAAATATTATAGTTGCCGGATTTGAAAACGGAATAGATATGGAAGCAGTTAAAAGAATTGGTGTTTTTCTTGTATCTATTTATTTAATAGGATTTTTGTTAAACTATATCCAGGAATTTATAATAGCTACTGCGGCTGTTAATACAGCTAAAAGAATTCGTACAGATTTATCAACAAAAATAAATCGCCTTCCTCTTAACTATTTTGACACAACAAGTACAGGAAATATACTTTCACGTGTCACTAATGATGTTGACCGTATAGGCGAAACTCTTCAAACTACCTTAAGTTCAGTTGTAGCATCAATAACTGTATTTATTGGTTCAGTTATACTTATGCTTGTTACAAACTATATACTTGCACTTACCGCCATTATTTCTGCATGTATAGGCTTTTCGCTTATGGCTGTTATAATGAGAAAATCACAAAAATATTTCTCTCTCCAACAATCAACACTTGGACTCTTAAATGGCCATATTGAGGAAGTATATTCAGGACACAATATTATAAAAGTTTATAATGGTACTCACCATGCAAGAAATCAGTTTGACGTTCTCAATAACAATTTGTATACAACTGCTTGGAAATCTCAGTTTCTTTCCGGACTTATGAACCCATTAATGGTTTTTGCGGGTAATTTTTCATACGTTATGGTGTGTATTGTAGGAGCCTTACTTACTTTAAAAGGATATACCTCTCTTGGTGTTCTTGTTGCCTTTATGATTTATGTAAGACTTTTTACAAATCCTCTTGGAAGACTTTCTCAAGCAGGTACTTCTATCCAGATGGCTGCTGCAGCAGGTGAAAGAATATTTGAATTCCTTGAAGAAAAAGAACTTGAACCGGAAAATGAAAATATACTTAAACTTGAAAATGCAAAAGGAAACATTGAATTTAAAAATGTAAAATTTGGATACCAAAAAGACAAAACTATTATTAAAAATTTCTCAGCTTCTGTAAAACAAGGTCAAAAAGTTGCTATTATAGGTCCTACAGGTGCAGGAAAAACTACTCTTGTTAACCTTCTTATGAGATTTTATGAGATTGATGAAGGCGATATAATTATTGATGGAATATCCATTAAAAATTTGACAAGAGAAAATGTACATGATTTATTCTGTATGGTTTTACAGGATACTTGGATTTTTGAAGGGACTGTAAAAGAAAATATTGTTTACAGCAAAGAAAACGTATCTGATGAAGAAATAATACGTGTAGCTAAAACTGTAGGTATACATCACTTTATTCAAACCCTTCCAAATGGTTATGACACTGTTATAAATGATAAAGTTAATATATCTAATGGTCAAAAACAGCTTATTACAATAGCAAGAGCAATGATTGAAAATGCTCCTATGCTTATACTTGACGAAGCCACAAGTTCTGTTGACACAAGGACAGAAATTCTTATCCAACAAGCAATGGATGCTTTAACCGTTGGAAGAACATCATTTGTAATTGCACACAGGCTTTCAACAATTAAAAATGCTGACCTTATACTTGTTATAAAAAATGGCGACATAGTTGAAAGTGGTGTACATGAAGAACTTTTAGCTAAAAATGGTTTTTATGCTGAAATTTATAATAGCCAATTTGATACAGAAAACATTTAAAAAAAAATCCTTGGATAAATATTTATCCAACGATTTTTTTAACTACAAAAACATCTAATATTATTAGAAAGCAAAATTTATAGATTAAACCTATTATATTAAATTCTATAATAAAGTATATTATCGCATATTATAACACGCAAAAAGAGCCGGCATAAACCGGCTCTTTAAATCTATATAAATCTGAAACTTATTTAAAGGTTTTAGCACTTTTAAAATTTTTAAATTTGTTTAATCTATATTAAGCCTTATTATAAGGAATTAAAAAATTATTGTTTATTTGCATCTTGAAGAACAACTTTAACTGTTTTTGATTCATTACCATTTCTAATTAATTTTACTTCTACTGTTTCACCTACCTTATGTTTTGCAAGAGCTTCTGATAAATCCTCCATTGAAAGAATTTTATCGTCACCAAGTCCAACTATAATATCTGAAGGCTGTATACCTGCCTTATCTGCGCTACCTCCTTCAATTACTTCTGACACATAAGCACCAACAGGAAGTCCGTAAAGATTTGATAATTCCTCACTTACATCTTTACCGAGTATTCCGAGGTAAGGTTTTTCCATTGTGCCTTCTTCAAGGAGTTGTTCTGCTATTGGGATAATTGTTGATGACGGAATAGCATATCCCATACCTTCAACGTATTCTACAGATGTTTTTGCTGTATTTATACCTACAACTTCCCCACTGTAGTTAACAAGTGCTCCACCACTATTTCCTGGGTTAATAGCTGCATCTGTCTGGATTACATTTAATGTTTTTCCATCAACATTAATTTCTTTTCCTATAGCACTTATCATTCCACCTGTTGAAACTTTACCTTTACCAAGAGCATTTCCGATAGCTATTACACTTTCACCTACTTCGAGATTATCTGAATCCCCAAAGCGTGCTACTGTAATTTCTGTAATTCCTTCTTTTTCGAGATCTGATTTTAAAACAGAAACAATTGCAACTTCTGCATCATTATTTATACCTATTGTTTTGCCTGCAATTCCATTATCTGAGCCTGTAAAGTAAATCATAACTTCTGTAGCACCACCAACAACATGTGCATTTGTAACAATATATACTTTTTCATCATCTTCATGGAAGATTACTCCAGATCCTGCTCCTTCACTTTCGTATGGAATTGTAAGTCCATTAAAATATGTTGCTGTTGAAACCGTTTTTGTAGTTATACTTACAACACTTGGAGAAACCTGTTTTATTATTTCTACAGCATCATTACTTGAACTTGATGCTTTGGAGGAAGATGTATTTAATATTGGTTCATTGTAAGTTGCTGTAACCCCAGATTTTT
>CALWSX010000176.1 GCA_944384285.1 uncultured Lachnospiraceae bacterium | reverse complement strand
AGATGGAGTCGGATAATTTCATACGTGAAACATCATTTTTGAGAACAGCGTCAACCCTTCCAATTTCAGTATTATCTTTTAAATAAATTATTTCTCCTACTTTTGTACCTGCGCTTAAAGGTGCCATTACACCTTCATCGAGTATAACTTCATTTTCTATTTCGCTGTTATCACCTTTTTTTGCAAGGTAACGGAAATTTTCTCCGCATAAAACATCTGTATATTCATCTGTACCTTTATAAACGCATATTTGGCCAACAATGTTTCCTTTCTCGATTCCTCTTTTTACTTCATAATTTGCAAAGCCATAGTCAAGAAGTTTCATAACATCTTGAAATCTTGTTTTTGGGTCCGGGGCACCCATAACTACAGCTATAAGATTAAGTCCATCTCTTTCTGCTGTACCGGAAAGACAGTATAATGCTCCGCTTGTGGAACCTGTTTTAAGGCCTGTGGCTCCATTGTACCATTTTATAAGTTTGTTTGTATTTGTAAGACCGAATTCTTTTTCCCCTCTTGCTGTTTTATGAGTAATTGAGTCCATCCAAGTGGTTGTATATTCGGTTACTTCGGGATGATTTAAAATAAGTTCTCTACTCATAATTGCAATATCATTTGCTGTTGTAACATGACCGTCTGCATCAAGGCCACACGCATTTACAAAGTTTGTATTATTCATGTTAAGTTCTTTTGCTCGTCTATTCATCAAAGCAACAAAACTTTCTTCACTTCCGGATATGTATTCTGCCATTGCTACAGAGGCGTCATTTGCAGAGGCTATAGCAATACATTTTGTGAGGTCTTTGACAGTTTGGATTTCATTTTCTTCTAAATAAACCTGGCTTCCTCCCATGCTTGCGGCATGACTGCTTACACTTACTTCGTCGTCCCAATGAATTTTTCCGCTTTCGCATGCTTCATATATAAGCAAAAGAGTCATTATTTTTGTTACACTTGCGGGTGGAAGTATTTCATCTTTGTTATTTTCTAAAAGAATTTCGCCGGTTTCTGCTTCCATTAAAACATATGATTTTGAAGAAAGAGAGACATTTTCTTCTTCAGCATATACACATAAAGGGGTAAGTGCTAAGGATAAAACTATAACTATAAGCGTTTTTATGTATTTATACATTTTACAGCCCTCGGAAAAAATGATTAGTATATATTTATGTGGGTTAAAATATAAGTATTCTTAAAATATTAAAGTTTTATAATATTAGAGACTCTGTGTTTCAAAACGTATAATTTTTCCTTAAAATTGGAAAATAGAATTATTAATTTTCTTTGACAATTTTTTTGTTTATAAGGTAAAATATTAAATGTATATTAATATCAAATTATAGACTTTTATAAAAATATTTGATATACTACTCTTTATAGAATGTATATTTTTATGGAGGAACTTTAAATGAGAGTAATTTCAGGACAAGCACGTGGGCATAAATTAAAGACTCCTGAAGGAATGAATACAAGACCGACTACAGATAAAATAAAAGAGTCTTTATTCAATATGATTTCAGAAGATATTTATGATTCGGACTTTCTTGACTTATTCTGTGGTTCTGGTCAAATTGGTATAGAGGCTCTGTCAAGAGGAGCTAAAAGTGCTGTTTTTGTTGATAAATCCCACATTTGTAAGGAAATCACAAAATCAAACCTTATATTTACAAAGCTTATTAACAAAGCTGAGGTTTATAAACAGGATTATGCACTTGCTATTTCCGGTCTTTCCGAAAAAGGGAAAAAATTTGATATTATATTTATAGATCCTCCTTATGAGGGTGGTTTTAATGAGTCTGTTTTGGCAAAAATATATGAAGCGGACTTGCTTAAGCCTGACGGATTTATAATACTTGAAAAATCGTCTGAAATAGAGATCAATTTAGATGAAATAAAAGGTCTTCATATATACAGGACAAAAGACTATAAAACAACGTCTTTTGTATTTTTAAGAAAGGGGGAATGCTCTTAAATGATAGCTATTTATCCAGGGAGCTTTGATCCTGTTACATTAGGACATATTGATATTATAAGAAGGGCTGCAGCTCTTTATGACACAATTCATGTTAGTGTACTTGATAATCCGTCAAAAAAATGCTCTTTTACTTTGGAAGAAAGAGTCGAGATGATTAAAAAAGTTATTAAGGATCTTGATAATGTAGTAGTAACGGGTTTTGACGGTTTGCTTGTTGATCATGCCAAATCGGTAAAAGCAGGAGTTATTATTAGAGGAGTTAGAAATACAAAGGATTTTGAATCTGAGTATCAAAGAGCTATTTTAAATAACAGAGTAAAAGGCGGAATAGAAACAGTCTTTTTACCGGCAGATCCGGGACATGTAGCCATGAGCTCAACTGCGGTCAGAGAAATTTGTGCTTTTGATGGAAATATTGAATTTCTTGTACCAAAAGAGATAATTGATGAAGTGAAAAATAAATTAAGAAAGAAATAAAAAGGGAGGATAATATTATGGATACGGTTCTTGATTTGCTTGACGAGCTTGAGGAATTTATTTCTAATTGTCCAAAGCAACCTTTTACAGGAAAGGCTATAGTTGATAAAGACATATTTTTTGACATTGTAAGTGAAATTAAACATCAGCTTCCTAAAGAGCTTACTCAAAGCAAATGGGTTGTGGAAGAACGTAATAAAATTCTTCTTGATGCCCAAAAAGAAGCAGAAGATGTTATCAAAAAAACAGAAGAAGAAGTAGAACAGATGGTTAATGACCACGAAGTTACAAGAATGGCTTATGCACAGGCACAAAAAATACTTGAAAAAGCTAAAGCCGAATCTAAAGCAAGACGCCTTGAAGCTATGCAGTATTCTTACGATATTCTTGATGTTGCAGAAGAAAAAGTTAAAGAACTTCAAATGAACTTTAATGAAGAACATGAAAAAATTGATGCATATTACAGAGAAGTTCTTGATGTTATTTTTGAAAACAAACAGATTATTAAAAGACCTTTAGAAAAAAATATGCAAAATTATATTCCTGAAGAAGAAGCATAATATTTAAAACAGATATAAATATTTTGTTTATATCTGTTTTAATTTTTTAAATTTTTGGTTATATTTAATGATATATTAATGTAGAAAAATTTTTTAAAAAATTAAAATAAAAAGTATTGACAAAACGTGAAACATTCTATATAATATACGAAGTCTCTGTTGAGGAGATGGACAAAAATGTAAATAAACACAAAAAAATAAAAGATTTTTTATAAAAAAAGATGTTGACAAAATTAAAACAATCTGATAAAATTTCTTTTAGTCGCAGCAATGCGAGATAATCTATGGAGGGGGGTCCGAGTGGTTTAAGGAGCTGGCCTTGAAAACAAGTGACTC
>CALWSX010000175.1 GCA_944384285.1 uncultured Lachnospiraceae bacterium | reverse complement strand
CTACTAAACCTGTTTTTTCTTCGTTTAAAGATGTATCCATAGAAGAGTCTGTATTTTCTGTCTTAGAAAAATCTTCTTTTTGTAATTCTTCATCTTCCAAAACTTTTTCTGTTTCTTTTTGTGATTTTATATTTGAAACCTTGTCCATAAATGATGATTTTAAAGATTTTGTTTTTAAAATCATCTCTTCTTTTGCCTTTTCTGCTTTTTCTGCAGCTTCTGCTTTTTTTGCCTGTATCTCTTCAAGAGATTTTATACTTGCATATTTAATTACAAAATTTTTGTTTTTACCACAGAGATGACATCTTTCTTCCCCAAAGCGATTTACTGCTCCGCATGTACAGTACCATAAATCAAAATTTTCCTGATAAATATATTTACCGTTTTTTAAATTTTTTCTGCTTATGGAAAGAAGGTTTTCATCTAAATTATCAAGAGAAACAAAAGCGGGCAAAATAACTAATGGTTTTTCTTTAATGTTTTCCCAATATTCTCCGTCTAAAAAATCAACTTTTTTAAAACAAACATCAAATTTTATTACAGAAGTATCTGGAAAAGCTATAGCTTTATATTGACCAAAAGATTTCCCCCTATTTACATTATCTGAATAAGAAAAATCTTTTTCCCCTATTTTTTCTCCGTTTTCTCCATAAAAATTTACTTTAATATGTAATCCTGAAACAATTTTGGGTGATATGTTTTTCCATTTTAGCTGAACTACCATACGAGGATCTTTTGTATCATAAAGCAACGCTCCGGCAGCTAAAACTATAGGGCAACCCTCAATATACTGTCTGTCTTTAAGGCGAAAACGTTGTATATATCTTTCTGACATATATAATCTCCTCCTTATATTTCAGGTAACTCATCTGGATTTTTATCTTCTTCAATTTTTTCAGTGTTTTCAACACTTTCTTGTTTTTCAATTACATTTGTTTTAAGACCTGTCTCTTTAACTTTATGAAGGTCATCAACTATCTGACCAAATCCATATAAAGGCCAAGACATTACAATTAAAAGCAATGCACATAAAACTGCTACAACTCCTGATAATAATGGTAAGAAAGCCGTAATTATTGAAACACCTCTAATTATTGCAAAGATAAGATATAAAACAAAGCCTAAAATACCAAAGAAAATACCGAGTATTGCAATGACAAAAGCAAAATATCCTTGAATTTTAGCTAAAATTTTAAGTTTGTTTCCTATATTTCCATAAAAGATACTTGAAAATGTTCTTTTCCCAGTATTGCCTTCATTATTACCGTATTTTTCTTTACCTTCAAAAATTTTTTCAAATATTTTATTAAAAAAAGCTCTTACTGTTGAAACATTTACTACATTTTCCGCCGAAATATTTAAAAATATAACCCCTGCAATAAAAATAATCTGGAATATAAATATCATTAGTCTGAAGAAATCAATATTTAAACCAGTTAATCTAATCATAACTCTTAAAGTGGTTAAAATACTTATAGCACAGAAAACGATAGAAATAATATTAAATAATGGAAATTCTTTTTTACCAATAGATAAGTTTGTATTAAATCCTATATAAGATATTCCTAAAAATATTAAAGCCACAAACAAATATGAATTAATTGCACCAGAAAATAAAAATAATAAAATTAAAGATATCCATAAAAATTTATCATTTTGCTTTGCATAAAGCATTAACCCGCCTATTGCAATCATTATTAAAGATACTAAAGTAGGATAATAAACATGTCTGAATAAAACTTTAAAAATTATAGTTAATGCACCTACTAAAATAAACAATATAGCTGAGATTTTAAAGCTTTGGTTTTCAATATTCGGGATCCCTCTTTTATAACCTTTTAATTCTTTAGTGTTATCCATTTTTTTGCTCCTTCCTTTAATTAATAAAATCATTTTTAATTACTTATTACATGATTTCTTTTATTATTTTTTAGTAATTATACCATATATAATTAAATTTTCTATATCAAATATATACAAATATTATAATTATTACTAAATAATTTATTTTTTTAGCAAAAAATAATTGCAATTTGAAATAAAATTGTTAATAATTTATCTATTGTTAAATACAAATTAAATAAAAAAAGGGCGATTTCTCGCCCAATCAAAAAAATATTAGCATCCGCAAGATGATCCAATATGACCTTTGTTACCGTTACAGCAGCAAAGAAGAAGAATAATAATCCATAAATATCCTCCACCGCATGTGCTTTCACCGCAACCACAGTCGCCGTCACCTAAAAAGTTGTTATTACCACAACATGATAATAAAATTAAAATCCAAATTAAACCTTCACAACTATTACTATTATTACCGCAGAACATAAAAATACCTCCTTGAATTAAAAGAAATCCTTTGTAATTCTATATTATGAGATATTTTTATTTTGTTGCCTGTCTACATAATTAAATTTCACCTTTTTTATGTTTTTCTTTTAAATTACTTTCTTTGAAAGTCCTTTTTTCAAGTTCATTAAATATATCTTCAAAAGAAAGACCTTTATACGCAAGTAAAACCGACAAATGATAACATAAATCGGAAATTTCATAAATAAGTTCATCATTATTTGAATTTTTTGCTGCTATAATTGTTTCTGAAGATTCTTCTCCTACTTTTTTAAGAATTTTATCAATTCCCTCATTTAAAAGATAGTTTGTATAAGAACCTTCTTTAGGATTTGCTTTTCTATCATTAACCAAATCACAAATTTTAACAAGTACATTTTTCTCCTCCAATTACATTATCTCCTCACCCAAATAATTTCTGTAAAAACAAGAATATTTGCCCGTATGACAAGCTGCTCCTTCTTGTTTTACTTTATACAAAAGTGTATCACAATCACAATCATATAAGATATCCTCTATATACTGAAAATGTCCAGATGTTTCCCCTTTTAACCACAAACTTTTTCTGCTTCTGCTGAAATAATGGGCTTTTTTTGTTTCTATTGTAAGTTTTACAGCCTCTTTATTAGCATAAGCAAGCATTAAAACCGTACCTGTGTTTACATCTTGAGTTATAACGGGAATAAGGCCTCTTTCATCATATTTTAAAGTATCTTCAAAATTCATAATATCACAACCTAACAGATATATTTTTATCCCTTAAATATTTTTTCAAATCTTTAATTCTAAGTTCTTTAAAATGAAATAATGATGCCGCAAGTGCAGCGTCTGCCCCACCTTTAGTAAGTGCATCATAAAAATGTTCTTCACATCCTGCTCCACCTGATGCAATAACAGGTATTCTTACAGAGTTTGAAATCCTTGAAGTAAGTTCAAGATCATATCCGTTTTTCACACCATCACAGTCCATACTTGTTAAAAGTATTTCTCCACATCCAAGTTCTTCAGCCTGTTTTGCCCATTTTACAGCATCAATTCCAGTGTTAACTCTTCCACCGTTTAAATAAACATCAAAACCGCCTTTTTCGTTTCTTTTGGCATCAATAGCAAGAACAACACACTGACTTCCAAATTTTAAAGCGGCCTGTTTTATTAAATCAGGATTTTTTACAGCTGCTGAATTTACAGAAATTTTATCAGCCCCGGCATTTAAAACAGATGTTATATCTTCTATTGTTCTTATTCCGCCTCCAACAGTTAAAGGAATAAAAACCTGCTCTGCCGTTCTTCTTACTACATCAAGCATTATATTTCTTTTATCAGATGATGCCGTAATATCCAAAAATACAAGCTCGTCCGCAAGCTCATTGTTATAAAATTTAGCAATTTCAACAGGGTCTCCCGCATCTTTAAGGTTTACAAAATTTACACCCTTTACCACTCGTCCATTATTAACATCAAGACATGGTATAATTCTTTTTGTATGCATATTTATCCTCCTTAAAGTTTTGCAAAATTTTTAAGTATCTTAAGGCCTGTTTCACCGCTTTTTTCAGGGTGAAACTGTAAGGCAAAAACATTATCCTTTTGTGCAGCAACCGCTATTTCTTTACCATAAAAACAAGTTGCGCTTACAACAGGTGCATCTGTTTTTAAATAATATGAATGAACAAAATAAACATATGGTTTTTCTTCCAAGCCCTCAAAAAGAGGTGATTTTATTTTTATATCAAGATCATTCCACCCAATTTGCGGTATTTTTTCAGTTTCAGGAAGTTTTACAATTTCACCAGGCATCAAAGAAAGTCCTTTAAACTCGCCATTTTCAAAACTTTTGTCAAACATAAGCTGCATTCCCAAGCATATACCCAAAAGAGGTGTTTTTTTATCAACTATTTCTCTTAAAACTTCATCAAAATGCTTTTCTTTTATAGTTTTTATAGCATATTCAAATGCACCTACTCCCGGAAGTATAACTTTATCTGCTTTGATTATTTTTTTTGGATCGTTTGTAATTTCAACCTTTTCTCCAATAAATTCAAACGCTTTCTTTACGCTTCCAAGATTGCCTATACCATAATCAATTACAGAAACCAAAATTACACCTCCAACATACCTTTTGTTGATAAAACTCCGTCAATTCTACTATCATAAGATGATGCAATATCAATTACTTTTGCAAAACATTTAAAAATTGCCTCGGCAATATGATGATTATTTTTTCCGCCTAAAACTTTTATATGAAGATTTAAGCCAGAATTAATAACAACGGCTCTGAAAAATTCTTCAACCATTTCAGTATCCATATCTCCAAGTTTAGGAACAGTAAAATTGCAGTCAAAAGCAAGATAAGGTCTTCCTGAAATATCAAGAGCACAAAGAACAAGAGCATCTTCCATTGGAAGTATAAAATTTGCAAATCGTACAATACCTTTTCTGTCTCCAAGGGCTTCATTTAAACATTTCCCAAACACTATGCCTACATCTTCTATGGTATGATGAGAATCTACAAATGTATCTCCCAAAGCTTTAACATATAAGTCCATAAAACCATGCTTTGCAATATGAGTAAGCATGTGGTCAAAAAAACCTATTCCTGTATTTATTTCATACTTACCCTTTCCATCAAGATTAAGGCTCATATCTATATTTGTTTCAAAAGTATTTCTTGTAATTTCTGATTTTCTCATATAATCATCTCCGATTAGTTGTTTTTTCTAACTCTTACAGCATTTGCATGAGCTGTTAACCCTTCAGCATTTGCAAAAGTGATAATATCATCATCAAGTCTTTGAAGTGCTTCTTTGCTAAATGAAATTATGCTTGATTTTTTTATAAAATCATCTATAGATAATGGAGAAAAGAATTTAGCTGTCTGTCCTGTAGGAAGAACATGGTTTGGCCCTGCCATGTAGTCTCCCAAAGGCTCTGGTGAGTAGTTTCCAAGGAAAATCGCTCCTGCATTTTTAATTTTTGGAAGAAGTGAAAATGGATCATTAACACAAACTTCAAGATGTTCAGGCGCAATTTTATTTGATAAATCACAAGCCTCATCTATATTTTCAACCAAAAGAATAGCACCGAAATTATCAAGTGATTTCTGGATTATTTCTTTTCTTTCCAAAACCGCTGTTTGTTTTTCAAGCTCTGCTGCAACTTCTTTTGCAAGATCTTTACTTGTTGTAACCAAAATTGCTGATGCAAGTTCATCATGTTCAGCTTGAGAAAGAAGGTCAGCCGCTACATACACAGGATTTGCTGTTTCATCAGCAATTACAAGAATTTCACTTGGTCCTGCTACTGAATCTATATTTACATGGCCATATACAGTTCTTTTTGCAAGAGCAACAAAAATATTTCCAGGTCCACATATTTTATGTACTTTAGGTATAGTTTCTGTACCATAAGCTAAAGCTGCTATAGCCTGCGCTCCACCAACTTTAAAAATTTCAGTAACTCCGGCTTCTATAGCAGATACTATAGTTGTTGAATTAACTTTTCCATCTTTTTGTACAGGTGTTGTCATATAAATATTTGGAACTCCGGCAACTTTAGCAGGTATAACATTCATCAATACAGATGATGGATAAGCAGCTTTACCCCCAGGTACATAAACTCCAACATTTTCTATAGGTCGTATAAGCTGACCCAACATCTCACCACTTTCAGATGGTTCAAGCCAGCTGTTTATTTTTTGTTTTTCATGGTAAGCTCTTATTCTTTCTGCTGATTTTCTGATTACTCTTAAAAGATTTTCATCTACTTGACTGTAAGCATATTGAATTTCCTTTTTAGAAACTTTCAGTGTTCTTTTTGTAAGTTTTACTGTATCAAATTTTTCTGTATACATAAAAAGGGCTTTATCTTTATCTCTTCTTACATTCATAAGAATTTCATCTACTATTTCCTGAACATTACCATATTCAAGCTGAGATCTTTCAAGAATTTTTTTTACTTTTTCCTGTCCTTTTTCAGTTTTACACACAGTTATTTCTACCATAAAATATGCCTCCTTTTATATAACTTCACGAAGTTTATCTATAATATCCATAATCCTTTTATGTTCAGTTTTCATACTAACTCTATTTGCTACTACCCTTGCAGAAAGAGGACATATATCTGCTAAAGGCATTAAACCGTTTGCTATCAGTGTATTTCCCGTTTCAACTATATCAACTATAACATCTGAAAGACCTACTATTGGAGCAAGTTCAACAGAACCATTTAATTTTATAATTTCTACCGTTTGATGTTTCTGTTTAAAAAAATAATCTTTAGCTATATTAGGATATTTAGTTGCTACTCTTAAATCATTATTATCAAGTATTTTAAGAGCTTCTTCTTTTCCTGCAACAATCATTTTGCACTTTCCTAATTTTAGATCTAAAAGTTCATAAAGATTTCTGTTTTCTTCTAGGATTGTATCTTTTCCAACAATACCTATATCAGCTGTACCACTTTCCACATAAGTCGGAACATCGCTTGATTTTGAGAGAAATATCTTTATTTTGTACTCCTCATTTGTAAAAATAAGTTTTCTTGACTTTTCTTTCATATCGTCAAAACAAATTCCTATTTTTTCAAAAAGCTCAAGTGTTTTTTCTGAAAGTCTTCCTTTTGCAAGAGCAAATGTTAAATATTCCATTTTAATCATCACCCTCCGAATTAACAGTTAAATCCGAATTTTTTATATAAAGAATAGTTCCTGCAGCTTCACCTGTTAACATAGCCATTTTTATATTTTCATCATCAAGAAAATAAAGCACATGACTCATATTTTTGCTTTTAGCATACTCTATATTTTTATTTAAGTCATCACCTAAAAGACCGTTTTCAATATAAAGACCTGTTTCTCTAAATTTCTTTGAAGCTAAAAGAGCTGATTTCATTCCTTCTTTTTTATAACAAATTAAAGCTGTTATTTTTTTCGTTTCTATTTCTATATCTTTTTTTATAATTAATGAAATTATATCACTTAATTTTAAACTAAAACCAACTGCTTCTTTATTTTTTCCGTACTGCCCTACAAGATTATCATATCTTCCACCGCTTACAATATGATATCCTATTCCTTCTGTATATCCTCTAAAAATTATACCTGTATAATAATTTAAGTTACTTACCATACTCAAATCAAATGTAATATATTTTTCATATCCATAATACTCAATAATTTTATAAAGCTCCATAAGATTCTGAATTGATTTTTTTGAAACTTCGTTTTTTGTTATTTTTTGAGCATATTCAAGAATTTCAAAATCACCATACATTTTCGGTAAATTTATAAAAATTTCTTTAATATCTTCTGGGAGATTTTTTTCTTCTATTATTTTTTCAACAGAAACATAATCTCTTTGAGCTACACATTCATATAAAGTTCTTTTGTCATCTTGGCTTAAATTTGTTTCTTCAAGAATACCTTTAAAAAATTCAACTTGTCCTATTGTAATATTAAAATCAGTAAGACCTGTTTCTAAAAGAGAATTTACTGCTATTACCAAAACCTCCGCATCAGCCTCAACAGAATTAACTCCTATTAGTTCAATTCCTGCCTGATATTCCTGTCTTGCCCTGCCCTGATATTCTTCATAGTACCTGCAAGTATTTCCAAAATATGAAAGCCTTATCGGGTCTTCAGTATCACCATATACAGTAGCAGCAATTCTTGCTATCGGAGGCGTCATATCTGATCTTAATGCCAAAGTAGAGCCGTCTCGTTCAATGAACTTATACATTTGTTTTGGATCAGTACTTCCTTTGTTTTCATCTGAAAATACTTCTAAAAATTCAAATTCAGGACTTTCTACTGTTTCAAACCCATAACTTTTAAAAACATTTTCTATCTTCTTTGTAACAAAAGATTTTATTTCACTTTCTTTTGGAAGTAAATCCCTAACCCCTACAGGTGTATGTAAAGAATTATTTCTCATAAAATACAGCTCCTTACTTTATTACTCTACTATAATAACGTAATAAATTATAGCAATTATATTAGATTAATATTCATTTGTCAATTGCAAAATAAATCATTATTATATATAATACAATAAATATATTAACTTGTAACGCAGTTTTTTAATTTTTAAGGAGAAAATAATATGCAGTCTTTAAAAGAAAAAATTTTATCTGACGGTGATGTTTTAGGAACAGAAATAATTAAAGTTGACAGCTTTATTAATCATCAAATTGATATTAAATTTTTAAATGAAATAGGCAAAGAATTTAAAAGAAGATTCTCAGATGTAGAAATTACAAAAATTCTTACCATTGAAGCAAGCGGTATTGCTATTGCTGCTGTAACATCTCAGTATTTTGATTATGTTCCTGTTGTTTTTGCCAAAAAAACAGAATCAAGAAACCTTGATGAAGACAAATACCATAGCGAAGTATATTCTTTTACAAAACAAAAAACTTATCCTATCC
>CALWSX010000174.1 GCA_944384285.1 uncultured Lachnospiraceae bacterium | reverse complement strand
GATACAATTGCTAAGTTGAGTTCTTCTTCATGTTTTTTAGCTTCAGAAATTGTATGGAATACTGTCTGAGCACCTTTTTTGTCTCCACCTTTTTTAGCATTAAGAAGTTCATCTACTAAAAGTAATGTTTTATTACAAATTTCTTCATTTTCTGCCTGAATTGCAATAAGAAGGTCGTTTGCAGATGCATTATCTGTTTCTTCTGTATTCATACCAATTCCAGCAAGTAAAGCTTTATTCATATCAGTAGCCATTGAAACAACTGCTTCAGTAACACCTTCTGATTTTTTAAGTTTATTTGATAAAGTCATAAGTGTAACAGAGTCGTAATAGGCATTTTTTCTAACAATAACAAGATTTGTCATATAATCAACCACTTCCTATTCTTTAATTTTTAACTCATAGTTTCTTTTAAGATATATAAACCTGCGGCAATGCCAAGACAGGTATCTTTTCCTGAAGTTGAACCAATTAAAGTAACTTTTTTAATCATTGGTTCGATATTTGCATTATTATTTTCGATATTAAGTAATAAGTCCTTTATACAATTTCTGCCTTTTCCTTTTATTACGGAAGAAAGCATCCATCTGCTAACGTCTGTAGTTACAGACAATCTTTTTTTGACTGGTTCTTTAAGACTTTCATACATTTCTTGTCCACCTTTGAAATATCTTAAAGTCAACATCAGTCCTGTAATAAAATCATCTCCTGATGGTGTAAGACCAAAACCAAGTCCCAATATTTTATTAACAGCTGATTCAATGTCTTTATTTTTTATTAAAGATTCTATTAAATTTTTGTATCCGTCGAATAATGTAAGTAAAGTGAGTTTGACAAAAGAATCCTCTGTATCCAGTGTTTCAAGGATAGAGCTTTTTAATCCGTACAGCTCTGTTATATAATTATCGATTAAATTTTTTTGAGGTAATTTTCTGTTTATGGGAAAGGTAGAATCGGAAATTAATGATTTTTCGTAGTTAATTTGAAAGTCGTTAAGGTACAATGAATTGTTTTTGATATATACTATATGATTTTTTTCTAAATTGATATCTGTAAAACAGATATTTTCTTCTAATACTGCACATGAAGGAGCAAGTTCTCCTTTGTTATTAAAAAGAGTGAGTGGAATATCGTCAAAAATAAAGTTAACACAATTTCTATAAACACTATGGACTTTACCTTTAGCTTCTTTTTTATTTAAAGCCTCAATAAAATCAATATCTGCATAAGAAATGTTACAGATTTTTATCACTTTATCTTCACGTCCTCCCAATATATAGGATTATTTATCCCTAAAAGCATTTAATTTGAATTTACTTTGCGGGAACTTAGTCCCGCAAAATATAATTCAAATTATTATTAAAACTTATACTAACTGATTTATTAAATTATTAATGTTGGTGTTTTGCTGCCTCTGCGGCTGCTTCTGCTGCTTCTTCAGCAACAACTTCAGGATCAAGTACGTTGTCCTGTTTTCTGTAAAGCATCATAAATACTAATACGATTGCTGCACCAACATAGCCTAATGTTACTGTTGGTGAAGAATTGAGACCAAATGTTGCAGAGTGAATGATACCAAAGAATGAAAGTACTGCTGCTACTAAACAGTATCCAGCTGCTTTTTTGTAATGACGGTCAATAATAAAGATTACTATTGATGAAAGAAGCATCGCAATAATAATGTCACCCTGGCTAAGTCTCATCCAACCTTCCATTGGAACACCATTGCTTGATAATACTGAAAATGGTACTGCTACAACATCACCTGCTGCAGAATTTCCAATAGCAACACTTGCTGTCTGACCTGCGCTTGCTAATGCTGCATTTACAGAGTTAATTACAGAGTTAATTTTGTTTGTAAGGAAACTACCAATATATGGTAAGAATGCAAGGATAATTGCTGGCATATGTCTAACTTTTGCTGTTTCAAATGCCTGTCTACCAATAACCATACCAATGTATACAAGGATTGGTAAAAGAGCAACTAATGGAATAATTGCTGATACAATCTGAAGTAAACCTGTGAATGATAAAACAAGGATTGCAATACCTGTTAAGAATGAATAACCTACACGAGCACCTGTTGCTTTCCAACCCGGGTGACCGATATAAATAATTGTAGGGAATACGTTACCAATAAATGCACTTAATATTGTTAATACAGCAGGAACTGCCATACATTTTGCTATTGGATAATGTTCTCCAGCTGCATGAGCACTTTCAAGGTTATCTAAACTTTCAAGGAAGTCATAAATACCTAAAGGAATAGCTGCAGGAAGGAATGGTCCAATCTGTTTGAAACCTTCGCCTAAAAGTCCGATTGTTGAATGTGGAACTGGAATGTTGAAACCACTTACAGCTTCTGTTACAGCTGCTGGGCTCATGTATCCTGTTGCCCAAGCAATAATTGTACCAATTAAGATAGCAAATGCACCAGCTGGCATATTAAATGGTAATCTTTTGTGTGAAAGCCAGCCAACCATAAGGATTGTGAAACATACTAAACCAATATATGGAACTGTGAATACTTCACCAATTGGGTTACCTGAAATGAATGTAAGAGCAAAACCTGCTAATGCACCAAGCATAGCTGAACGAGGAATTACTTTTTTAATATATGGGCCTACAAATGCACCAACAAGCATGATAATACCCTGAATAAGGTTCCATACAATACCTGCTGCCCAAGCTATTGTCCAATCTTTTGTAACAACATAAGTTGGAAGAATAACTGCTAAAGCTACAGCGAAGTAATGAGGAACACTAAGTCCGTAAGGCATAGCTGTAACGTCGCTTCTGCCTTCTTTAACAGACATTTGTTTAGCCATAAGACCTAATATAAAGTTACCTAAAGCAATAGCAAGAGCTGCTGCAGGTACAATTTTTCCAAATACAATATTTGAAGGCATTAAGATAGCACCTGATAACAAACCAATAGCTGTTAAGAAGTTTGTTAATGAGTTTGAAAAAAGACCAAAGAAACCATTTAAGTCACCTGCTACCCACCAAGGTGTACCGCCTGAGAGTTTTCCAGATTTTGAAGACATTATTTTCACCTCTAAACTTTATTTTTTTTATATACCCAAAAATCTAAATTCTTTGTAATTTTTATAATTATTTTTCAAGAGCTTCAATGATTTTGTCAGATGATGAAACCCATCCAAAAATACCACCCTGCTGATGAATGCTTTTAAGTGTAGCTTCATGATCCTGTGGATCGAAAGCTGCTGAACAGTCTGAAAGAAGTACACAGTTGAAACCACGGTCGTTTGCTTCTCTGATTGTTGTGCTTACACATACGTGTGTTGTAACACCACAAACGATTAAGTTTTCAATACCTCTTGTCTGTAATACAAGTTCAAGATCTGTTGCGTAGAAAGCACCTTTACCTGGTTTGTCAATAATGATTTCGCCTTCGATTGGATAAAGTTCTTCAACGATATCATGACCATATTCACCACGAACAAGGATTCTACCCATAGGGCCTACATCACCGATACCAGCACCCTGTTTTTTACTTCTTTTTAATTTCTGAGGAGGACAGTCTGAAAGGTCAGGACGGTGGCCTTCTCTTGTGTGAATTACGAGCATTCCTTCTTTGCGAGCAGTTTCAAGCATTCTTTTAACTGTTGGAATGATACCTTTTGTTAAAGCAATATCGTTTCCAAGTAATTCGCCAAATCCACCGTTTTCACAAAAGTCACGCTGCATATCAATAATTAAAAGTGCTGTGTTGTCCATTCTAAATTCATATTCGTAAGGAAGAGCTTCTGCAATAAATGTTTTCATATTTTTTACCTCCGTAAATTTACTATTCTAACTTTTTTAACTTTGACATAATTTTTATTAATTATTCAGATACATTTTCTTCTGTTTGTTCTTTTTCTTCAATGTATCCGCTTTTTGAAAGCAATAAAGTAATAACTGCAACTAAGATATATCCAATAGAGCATTCTGGAGCCATGTTAATACCAGCACTTGCTGAATGAATTACTCCAAAGAATGAAAGTACTGCTGCAATTAAACTTGTAACAACAATTTGTTTTTCTTTTCGCTCTACCATAAATATAAGCAATGAAGCAAATATTATACTAACTAACATAGAGCCATTTCCAATAGTTACAAATCCGTTATAATAAATACCGCTATCTAATAAAGCTGCTGTTTCAACTGCCGGATTACCTGCTGCTGTTGCAGCATTTCCAATTAATGTTTTTCCCCAATCTGCAAATGCAGGCAAAAGCGCAAGAATAACTGCTGGAAAATGTGATTTAGGAACATGCTGGAAAGCCTGTGAGCCAATAAGCATGCCAATATATACTAAGATTGGTAACAACGCTGCTACCGGAATAACATTTATAAGAACTGATTCTAAACCAAATAAACAAATTATAAGTATTGCAAGTCCAGTTGCAATTGAGTAGCCTAAGCGAGCACCTATGCTTTTCCAACCTGGATGACCAATATATAGGGCTGTAGGCATTGGGCTACCAAATATACATGAAGTAATACTTGTAAGGCCGTCACATAATAAAACGGTTGTGCTGTCAAAGTGATCCCCTGCTACTGCAGCACTTTCCAAGTTGTCAATACTTTCTATAAAGTTATAAATTCCGAGAGGAATTGCTGAAATAAGGTAAGGAGCAGCTTGTGTAAAACCATCCATTACTGATACTGGTGAAAATGCCGGTACATAAACACCTATTGTATTAGTTGATTCTTTAAGCGCTTCAAAGCTCATATTTCCTGAAACCCAACCAAGGATTGTTCCAAGTATTATAGCAACAAGTCCTGTTGGTAAACCAAAAGGCATTTTTTTCTTTGCAAAAAATCCTAATAAAATTACTGCAAAGCTAGCAAATGCAATGTATGGCATTTCCCACGCCTGTAATGCCCCGTTTATCATAATATAAGCAATAGAAACTCCTGCAAGAGAACCTAAAAGTGCTCCACGTGGTACAGCTTTTCTAATAAACTTACCAAAAACAGCACCTGTACATTCAATTGCTCCTTCTACAAAACACCATGCAAGCGCAGCTTTCCAAGCGAGTTCTGCATTTCCAGTTTTTAAATGAACCGGAACAATAATCATAAATACGATTAAGAACATATGCGTTACACTGATACCTGAAGGAAGAGCAGTTACGTCAGTTCTTCCAGTTTTTTTAGCAAGTCTGTATCCTATTAAAAAATAGCATAAAGAACTTAAAAAAACCCCTAAACCAACTGCAGGAAGTATTCGCCCAAAAACCAAATCTTGAGGCATTTTTGCAGCATAAAGTAAAAGACCTGTTAAAACAAGAATATTTGTTACATTATTTGTGAATAGCCCGAAAAATCCATCTAAATCAGATTTTTTCCAAACTGTAACACCATTTATTCTCATTAACTTTCCCTCCTTATTCTTTCTTACAAACAACGTTGATGTATGTTTAAATATTAACACAATAACCAAAAAGTGTCTTTATCTTTCAATAACAAAAAGATAGAGTTTTTTATGTTATTCGACAACAACTATTTCTTTTTATAATATTTTTTTTATTTATACAACAATTCATTTGTGCATTTTGACATGTTTAAAAAACAACTATCACTGTGCAATTTATACATTAAAACCGTAAATTGTATGATAAATTTTTATAGCTAAAGCCAAGTCTTGATATACAGCTGATGCATTTATTGAATAACCAAGTAAATTTGATATCAATTTGCTTCTATATCTTATGGTATTATAGTGAACAAACATTTTTTCAGCAGCATCTTTCAAATTACAATCACATTGTAATATCATTTCCAATGTCTTTAATAGATTACTATTATTGTTTTTATCGTACTCTAATATAGGTCCTAACGTATCATTACAAAATTCAACAAGATCTTCTTTATTTTCTATGTTTTGTAAAACTCTATAAATACCTGTATCTTTATAATACAAAACTTTTTTATTATTCAGCATTTTTGAAATATCCATTGTTCTTTCAGCTTCTAAATAAATTTTGGGTATCATTGATATATTATCGGCAGAACGTGAAACAGATATACGGTAATCTTTTATACCTAATTCTCCAAAAACCGCATCTACTATCTTAAAAACTTTTTCGCTTTCTTCCCCAGATGACTTGTCCAAAAATAAAATTACATAACGACCAATATTTGCACAGAAATAATTCCATTTTAAATTAGAAATATAATTATGCGCCAACATTTGTTGAATTCTTTGTGTAATAGCAACATTACTTACTTTTGTATGAGATATATCAGTATCTATCAAACAAACTGTTTGTGGGAAAGTCAGTTTCCAACCAAATGCAACTGCTCTACTTGTGGCTGTACGAATATCATTAATTTTCCCATATAAAAGGTCACATATAAATTCTGTTACATACTGATTTTCAAGCTCTCTAATTGTCTTTTGTTTTTGAATCATAATCCTAAATACAATTGAAAACTGTTCTATTGCTATTTTATCCAGTTGTACAAGTTCAAATTCTTCTCTGTCAGAAACTAATATATAACCTGAACATTCCGTTTTATATCTTACAGCGCATAAATATCCAAAACTTTCTTTCCACTTAAGACTAATATAGTTTTTATACCCCTCTTTTTCTGTACATTTTTTTATATAGCTCAAATCAAGTTGTTGTGAGTAATTAATACTGCTTTTTGAAAGTACATCAAAATTTGAATCAAGCAAAGTTATATTTTTATTTAAAAGAGCCGAAAGATTAGAAGCAAGTTCTATATATTCTCCTCCTTTTAACATTATGTCCAAAAGTTGTTTATGTATTGTATTATAATATTCCAATTCCATTTTTTTCTTTTCCAAAGAATCTTTTAAAAATATATTTATAAGATCAGAAAAATTACAATTTTTTTCTCTCAAAATAAGAATAGGAAAATCATAATTATTTGCTTGCTCAATAAAATATTCTGGTAGTTCTTCTAAATATCTATTAAGCTTTATTCCAACTCCACTCACGCTTTTTTCATTTAACATCGGTATAAATTTTTCAAGTTTTTCTGAAACATTATAAATAGGGAAAAGAGTTGTAAGCAAAAAATCTCCCTTTTTCAAGAAATCTTCTATATCAGGGACTTCCATAATAGAAATATTATCAACTTCCCTATACAATCCATTGTTTCCAGCTACAACTTCAAATTTATCAAACTCCGGAAGCTTTAACAGTTCATCAAAATTCATAAAAAAACCTCCCCATCATATTTTTTAATATACTCTCTTTAATATTTTCATTTTATAGAAAAAAACCGCAGAATCAATAAATACTGCGGAATAAAATTAAACGTTAAATCTAAATAAAATTATATCTCCATCTTTAACATCATATTCTTTACCTTCAGAGCGAACAAGACCTTGCTCTTTTGCTGCTGCCATGGATCCTAATCGGATAAGATCATCAAAGCTTACTATTTCAGCTCGAATAAATCCTCTTTCAAAATCACTATGAATTTTTCCAGCTGCCTGAGGTGCTTTTGTTCCTTTTTTTATTGTCCATGCTCTTACTTCAGGTTCTCCTGCTGTAAGATAACTAATAAGTCCCAATAATTTGTAGCTTGCAGAAATAAGTTTCTCAAGCCCACTTTCTTTTACACCTAAGGCATCGAGATATTCTTTTTTCTCTTCATCGTCTAAATCTGAAATTTCTTCTTCTATTTTAGCTGAAAGTACAAAAACTTCTGAATTTTCATTTTTTGCATACTCTCTTACAGCTTTTACATATTCATTACTGTCACCATCGTCAGCTAAATCTTCCTCAGATACATTAGCTGCATAAAGAACAGGTTTTGATGTTAAAAGCTGAAAACTATTAAGTATTTCCATATCGTCTTCAGAATCAAACTTAACAGTTCTTGCATTTTTACCTGCTTCAAGTTCAGATTTTAAAGTTTCAAGAATTTCAAGCTCTCTTCTTAAAGATTTATCATTCTTTGCCATTTTAGCAGTTTTTGCAATTCTTCTTTCAATAATATCTAAATCTGAGAAAATAAGCTCAAAATTTATTGTTTCAATATCTCTTATTGGATTTACACTTCCATCTACATGTACAACGTTTGTATCATCAAAACATCTTACAACATGTACAATTGCGTCAACTTCTCTTATATGTGATAAAAATTTATTACCGAGCCCTTCTCCTTTACTTGCGCCTTTTACAAGCCCAGCAATATCTACAAATTCAATTACTGCAGGTACTGCTTTCTTTGAATTATAAAGTTCTACTAAAGGTGCAATTCTTTTATCCGGAACAGCTACAACACCTACATTCGGATCTATTGTACAAAAAGGATAATTGGCTGCTTCTGCCTTTCCTAAAGTCATTGAATTAAAAAGAGTGCTTTTACCTACATTAGGCAAACCTACAATTCCAAGTTTCATTTGTATTTTCCTTTCTAAATTTGTTAATCAAACTATCTTTTATTATACTTTATGGAGTAAATTTTATCAAGACAAATAACTTTTTTTAAAAAATAAAGACAGTGGATTAAATCCACTGTCAAAAAAATTATTTTATTCTCTGAATAATTAATTCAGAATTTTCAAAAGTACCATCTGTGTTTTCCGATTCAAGTTTTATTGTTGTACTTCCTGTTACATTCAAAAGAGCTTCTCCAGACAATACAGCTGTGTCATTATCATTATTGATTGTTGTTGTTGATTTTGTACCATCAATTGGTGTAGAGTCTTTTGTAAGCTGAACACTTGGTGATTTTGGTGAACTCTGTGTTACTGAAGTAACTGTTTTATAGAATATTCTGTAAATACCGTTTTCACTAATTGTAAAATTTTCACTTCCACCACTATGGCTTATACCAGAACCTTCTTCAAGTTCGTTTGTTGAGAATATCAAACCATCATTTGGAGAAGTTATTGTCTGAGATGCAGTATTTGAAGCGAAAAGTGCACTTACAGGAGGAAGTTCACCAGTTGGACCTGTTGGACCTGTTGGGCCTGTTTCACCTGTTGCTCCTGTATCACCTTTAGCACCTTGGATACCTTGTGCTCCTGCATCGCCAGTTGGACCTGTTGGACCTGTTGGACCTGTTGGGCCTGTTGGGCCTGTTTCACCTGTTGCTCCTGTTGGGCCTGTTTCACCTGTTGGGCCTGTTTCACCTGTTGGACCTGTTGGACCTGTTTCACCTGTCGCTCCTGTTTCACCTTGGATACCTTGTGCTCCTGTATCACCTGTTGGACCTGTTGGACCTGTTG
>CALWSX010000173.1 GCA_944384285.1 uncultured Lachnospiraceae bacterium | reverse complement strand
ATTATATTTTTATTCGATTATTTCACTGTTTTTTTATAAAAATTTTTTTATATTTTTATCAAAATTTATATATAATTTCTAGTTATCTTTTTATATGTTCTCAAATGTCAGTTTAGCTTTATTTTATAGGCTTTTCTGGCATTTTTCATTTTGGAAGATACCTCACATATTTTCTTATATCTCTATGTACTTTCTTATTCAAAAGTAGTAAAGAAGTAGTAAAAGTGAGAATTTACTACTAAGCACATAGTCTTTGCATTTCAGCCTGTGCTGGGTGTATTCAATAAATCCGTCATGCAGGGTCTTATCCGTCAGTTCACAGTACAAACCACTTTCCAGCTTATCTTCCAAGCGTAGAAGCTGGTCTTGATATTTTCCCAATGTGATTTCACAACGGATATGAAGCAATCCTTTTTCCATTTGATAATAGATTTTAGGAAACCATACGATTTTTTCCCTTGATCTGCCTTGCAGGTCAGTAAAAAAACCGCTGTCTTTTTGTATCTCTGCTTCATACCACTTATTTTCCAATATCATGCGAGCCAGCTTTTGTCTGTGCATGAGCTGTTTTACTGTGTCGTAACTGTATCGGTGGAATAAAAAAGCGACCAGCATACATATACCAATCGCAATCAATATCGTTATGAAGTTGTAAGAGGATAGGTGAAAGTCTGTAAGACTAACCGTTTCCCAATCAATACGCATAAGTTGTCGTATATTCAGTAATAATACCACCGTGATAAATACAAACAATAGCATACCAGCGTAGAAGCGATAGACAAGGGACGTGTCGCCGGCTCTGATACGGTGTCCTTTGTGTTGATAAAATCGCATTGTGATTTCCTCCTTTCTGGGTAATAAAAAAGTAGCTAATCATATAGACTAACTACTTTGTGTATTCATATAACAATAACTTTTAGTCATGAATTTTGTTGGATACCGAAATATTTAAAATCGCACTGTTCTTTTAGAAAAATTTTAAATTGATGATGTTCGTAGTACATTTTTGATTTACAACATTTTTTAAACTTCTTACCACTTCCACACATACATAATTCATTTGCACCTTGCTTTTTTATATTTTCATTACGTACAAGCATTTTGTTCTCTTTAATTTCAAAAAGCTGAAAATAATAAACATTTTGTTCAAGAAAACTATCGAGCTTTACAAACTTTTCAACTTCACTCCTGTTATCATCTGCAAGCTCCATAATACATCTTTTATTTACAGGGTTTGTCACAAGAGCAACCGCATTTATATCCTTTATTTCCAATATGTTCTCATAAGCCATTTCCCCCCAATAAAGATTACCTTTAATATGAGGACACGAAAGACTGTTCATTGCTTTTCCACATATACTGCATTCAGATTTAGTTATGATATATTCGGAACTTGCAAAAATTTTGTAAGGATATAATTTTTCATATTCATTTAATAATTTGTTAAAAAAGGTAATTCAAATCGTTTATCAAGTTCTACAAATTGCCCAACCCTGTATATATCATCTAAACAATCTTGTAATTTGTCCCATGAATGCTTATATTCCTTGTTTTGTAATAAAGAAAAGTAAGACGCTAAATCACAAAATAAACAAAAATAAAGTTTAGCAATAAAAGCAGCATTAGCAAGATGTTCATTTTGAGTATCTATTGCAATCTGTTTCACTTTTTCAAAAAGTATCTCAGACTGATTATATTCCTCAAACGGTTCATCAAAGTTTAGTGCCTCTAGTTTCGTTTTTTTCTTGTTTAAAAGCTCTTTTATCTCAGTAACTTCTTCTAACGGTGTTTGGTAAAAAAAATAATTCAACATACATTATCCCTATAAATTATTGATATCAATTTTTTCAAAGTTCTCTTTAAATGCTTCTGCACTACCTTTATAATGAAGTTCTTTGAAATCATCACCATGTTTCACTTTAAAAGTAATATCCACATCACAGGGTTCTTCTTCTCTACCTTTACGTTTTTGAATAATATAATCACTTACTATATTGACTGCAATAGGTAATAAAATATTTGTTGCGACAAAAATTAACGGCATCCAAATATCAAAGGAATGTAGAGAACGTACTTTAATATTCTCATCAGCTAAAATATCAATATTTTCCTCTAAATTTTTGCTTTTGCAATACTTATAAAAAGATACAGCTTCATCGGCAAAATAGAAATCTTCATTATATTTATAAGGCATAATGAGAATATCGGAAGAATTTACTTTTTTCTGACATTCCTCTGAAATACTATCTTTTTCATAATATTCTTGTAAAGAGTATTGGCTATATCCAACAGCACCATGTGTCATTTTCATATATTTACCTCTCTTCCTATTAGTTTAATTTTAATATCAAGCTTTTAATTTATCAATCATCAAAAAGCTTCATCTGTTGACTTAAATAAAGTTTTTAAGAGAAAATTCATACTATTTATCATCTTTAATATATCATTATATAGAAAATGTCTCCATATTCTTATATACTACCCTATATCAACTTATATAATAACATTCTTGTTTATTAACTTTTAGCTTAATCCCACTCATCCTGTATTTCCTCCTATTTTTCATCAAAAGATAAGTGGGTTTTATCATAAAATAAAAAAGCCTATAAGTATTGACGCTTATAGACTTTATCTACTAATGGTCTCCCCTTAGGGATTCGAACCCTAGACCCACTGATTAAGAGTCAGTTGCTCTGCCAGCTG
>CALWSX010000172.1 GCA_944384285.1 uncultured Lachnospiraceae bacterium | reverse complement strand
ACTACCCTTTTTGTAAAATCTGTGCTCGACGGTGTTTCTTCCATAGTTTTTGCGTCTACCTTTGGTATCGGAGTTACATTTTCCGCTGTAACGGTTTTTGTTTATCAGGGTCTTATAACAATGCTTGCAGTATTTATAGGTCCATATATAACTCCTGATATGTTAAGGGAGATAAATATTGTAGGCGGTATTTTAATATGTGCATTGGGGCTTAATATGCTTTTTAAGAAGCTTGATATAAAGGCTGCAAATATGCTTCCGGCTGTTATTGTTCCTGTTATTTTTTATCTTCCGCCAGTACAGGCATTTTTTGAAATGATAAAATCTTTGTTTTCTTTTATGTAAAGAAATAAAATTTAATAATATATAAAAAACGGCAGGAATTTTCCTGCCGTAATTTTTTTTATTTTATCTGCATAAAGTGCATGATTTGTTTGTACAAAAGCTTGAGCAAATAAAATCGGGATTTCCTATATTTAAACCGCTTAAATAATCAACAACGATTTCATCACAGTTTCCGGAAAGTCCCGGTATAATTTCCATGCGGTTTCCTCTGAGCACATTTTTTGCTTCAGCATTAATTCCACCACAAAGTACAACCGCTGTGTTATGTTCTTTCAGAAAAGACGATATATTGTTATATCCTCTTTTTTCAATTTTGTATTTTGTTTTATTAATTACAAGTTCATGTTGAACATCGTAAAGAGTTATTTCGCTGCATTTTCCAAAGTGATGATAAATGCAGTCGTTTTCTGAAATTACAGCAATTATCATACTTTCGCCTCCTATAAATTATTCGGAAACTTTAGCGTCGCCCCAAATTCTTTCAAGACCATAATATTCTCTTTCTTCTTTGTTAAAAAGATGTATAAGAACTGTGCCATAGTCAAGGAGAATCCATGTTGCGCTTTGGAATCCTTCTGTGTGGAGAGTTTTGTATCCTTTTTTGTAAAGTTGTTCTTCTACGTTGTTAGCCATGGCTTTAACCTGGTTTACGTTGTTACCGCTTGCAATTACAAAGCAGTCCGCAATATTAGAAATTCCTGTTAAATCAAGAATTTGTACATCTTCAGCCTTTTTGTCTAAAAGAGCCTCTTTTGCGATTGATGATATTTCCATTGCTTCTTTATTCATTTAAAAACCTCACTTATTTTTATAATATTCTAAAGCTTCACAAGATAATGGGTGTAAAGCTCGTCCTTTGGATTTTACGTGTTCAATTACACATTCAAGTATATAGGTAAGCGCCATATTTATATCAATATATGAAAGGCGTCTTGCTTCCTCAAGTCCGTCAAAAGGTTTTCTGCCCTTTTCCGTAAAGTCAGCTATAAAAACTATTTTTTCAAGTAAAGTCATATTTTTTCTTCCCGTAGTATGGAAGCGTATAGCATCAAGTATTTCGTCATCTTTAACGAGATATTCTCTCTTAGCAACCTCAGCGCCTAAAAATGAGTGGATAAGGTCTGTGTTTTCTTTCATAATTTCGTCAAGATATACATGATATTCTTTACAAAAACGCATTTTTAATTCTGTTGGATAATCTTTTGCGCAGTCATGCAAAAGTGCTGCAATTTTGGCTTTTTCAACAGTAATTTCGTTTCCGTAAATTTTGGCAAGTTTTTCGGCTTCTTCTACAACCCCCAAAGTGTGAATATATCTTTTTATATACAAAGATGACTGTAATTTTTGACGCATTGTTTCAAAGTCCATCATAATTTCCTCTCTGCTTAAAGCTTCCTCTTTATAAAGACCAGTTTTTTCAATATAACTTATAACATTATCCGGTAAAAGATATTTTATAGGATAATCGTGTTTTACCCTTTGTCGTATCTCAGTTGAAGATATAGAAAGGGCCGGAATTTCCATGTAGTGTATTCTGTTTTTGTATTTATCGCTTAATTTTTCTATGTTATCAAAAAGTTTGCAGTTTTTGTATCCGGGACGGGTAACAGCAATAAATTCACACATGGAAACAAGCCTTACAGGTTCTTTCCATGAAAAAATGTAGGATATGGCGTCAGCGCCTGTTATAAAGTAGAGTTTTGTATCGGGGTCACACAATTTTTTAACTTGTTCTATTGTGTCAATAGTGTATGTGTCGCCTTCACGCTCAATTTCTATTCTGGAAACGTCAAAATGTTCGTTTTCCAAAACGGCAAGATATGTCATTATAAAACGACTCTCCTTGTCCGCAACTCTTGTCCCTTTTTTAAATACGGGATTACCCGCAGGCATAAAAACAACCTTATCCAAATTAAATTTATGAAAAGCCGCTTCAGCGGCAACAAGATGACCGTAATGAATAGGGTCAAAAGTTCCGCCCATTATAGCAAGACGTTTACAGTTTTTGAAAATATTCCTGTTCATACAATCCCTTTCGTTTGTTTTTAATAGCTTATTGAAGTTTAATAAGATTTTCTCCTATTGTATATACATTACCAGCACCCATTGTTATTATAACACTGTTGTCCTCGCAGTTTTCTCTTACATATTCCTCTATTTTCTTAAAGTCGCCTATATAAATAGCATTATTGCTTTTTTTGTTTATTTCGTCAGCAAGCATTTTTGAATTAATTTCACCTAAATCTTTTTCTCTTGCCGCATAAATATCGGCAAGAATAACTTTATCAATACCATAAAATGCTTCTGAAAACTCGTTTAAAAGAGTTTTTGTTCTTGAGTATGTATGTGGTTGGAATATGCACCAAAGCTTGTTTTTATCAAGTTCCATAGCAGCTTTTAAAGTTGCTTTTATTTCTGTTGGGTGGTGAGCATAGTCATCAATTACTTTTGATGTTTTATAAACGCCTTTGTACTGAAAACGTCTGTCAGCGCCTTCGTAATTTTTAAGAGCTTCCACTATTTTTTCACGTGGAGCCTCAAGGGTATGACATGCTGCAAATGCCGCAAGAGCATTTAAAGCATTATGACGTCCAGGAATTTCAAGGTCAATATGTGAAATAAAACTATTTTTATAATATACGTCAAAACTTGTTTTTCCGTTATCATGAAGAACAATATTTTTTCCGAAATAATCGGCTGTTTCGTCTGTTATAGAAAAAGTGATAACGGAACAATTTATGTCTTTTGTAACAACATCAAAACTTTTATTGGCTTTATCAATAAAGAGATAACCGTTTTTGTTAATTCTTTTTGCAAAATTATTAAAAGATAATTTTATGTTGTCAAAAGTTTTAAAATAATCAAGGTGGTCACAGTCAACATTTAAAATAATACCAACAAAAGGATTAAAATTTAAAAAGCTGTCACAATATTCGCATGCTTCAGCTACAAAATATTCAGATTTTCCAATCTGGATATTTCCGCCCAAAGATTTTAAATTTCCGCCTATAGTAACAGTTGGGTCAAAGCCTGCGTTTATAAGTATTTCTGAAACCATGGAAGAAGTAGTAGTCTTACCGTGAGTTCCGGCAACAGCAACGCTTAATTTAAATTCGTCCATTAAGTGTCCTAAAAGTTCTGAACGTTTTATAATTTTTATACCAAGGTCTCTTGCTGCTTTTAATTCTTCGTTATCTTCTTTTACAGCAGCTGTATATACAACAAGGTCAAAATCCTTTGTAATATTTTCATATTTATGTCCTATATTTACTTTAATACCAAGGCTTAAAAGATGTTTTACGGAATCAGATAAACCAACATCTGTACCTGCGACTTTGTATCCGTTGTCAAAAAGTATTTCGGCAAGTCCGGACATACTAACACCGCCGATACCGACAAAGTAAATATTTTTATACATACTTAAAAATGTATTCATAAAATAAAAACGCCTCAATTCTATTTTTCAATTTTTAATATTTTTCTATATCTGTTTCAATGTGCGAAAAAGATGTTTTTAAGGCTATTTCGCAAATTCTGTCAAATGTAGGTGTTGTATCGCTTACATAAAATTCATGGTTTGGATTTTTGTCTGTAGAAAACATATTGTTTTGTGTAAGATAATTTTTTACGGATACTGCTGTAGCAAAGGCCGGGTCTATAAGTTTTATATCCATTCCTATAACTTCGCCAATACATTTTTTAAGTAAAGGATAATGAGTACAGCCAAGTAGAACAGTATCTACGTTATATTTTGTTATATCTTTAAGATATTCCTTAGCAACAAGTGTTGATATTTCGCAATCAGTAAAACCTTCTTCTGCAAGAGGCACAAACAAAGGACAAGGTTTTGAATAAACCTCTATATTATTATCCATTTGTTTTATAGATTTTTCATATGCGCCGCTTCTGATTGTTGCAAGTGTTCCAATAACGCCTACTTTTTTGTTTTTAGTAGCGTTTGCGGCTTCAGTTGCGCCTGGAGTTACAACACCGAATAAAGGTATATCATATTCATTTTTTAATGTATCCAAACAGTTTGAGCTTACAGTATTGCATGCAATAACAACTGCTTTAACGTCTTTTGTTAAAAGAAAATTTATAATTTGTCTTGAAAACCTTGTAACGGTTTCTTTTGATTTATTTCCGTAGGGTACTCTTGCGGTATCTCCGAAATATATAATTTTTTCGTCAGGCATTACTTTCATAAGCTGTTTTACAACGGTAAGACCGCCGACACCCGAGTCAAAAACGCCTATGGCTCTTTTATCCATTAAAATAACCTCCGGATTACATATTTTTAACTTCAAAAGCAATATCTATAAGTTTATCTAAAAGCTCATTTATTTTAATTCCGACCTGGTTAAAAAGCATAGGATACATGCTTATAGGTGTAAAGCCCGGAAGAGTGTTAATTTCGTTAAATATAACTTCGTTTGTATCTTTTTTTACAAAGAAATCAACTCTTGAAAGACCTGTTCCTGAAACAGCATCAAACACTTTTACAGCTGTTTTTCTGATTTCTTCGCTTATTTCTTCTGGAAGATTAGCAGGAATTTGTGTTTTTGATTCCGGATTATTGTATTTTGCGTCATAATCGTAGAATTCTGCGGCAGATAAAACTTCTCCAACACAAGACGCAACAGCATTTTTGCCGATTCCTAAAACAGCACATTCAACTTCTCTTCCGACTATTTCTTCTTCTACAATAATTTTTCTGTCATGCTGTGCGGCAAGAGAAAGTGCATTTTTAAGTTCTTCTAAATCAGATGCTTTTGAAACCCCAACTGAAGAGCCGGCATTTGCAGGTTTTACAAAACATGGGAAACCAATGTTTTTTTCTATTTTTTTCAAAGTTTGAGTTTTTGAAATATCTTCACGATATACTACTAAATATTTAGCCTGTTTAATTTTTGCATTTTTAGCTATAATTTTAGTATATGCTTTATCCATGCTTATGGCAGATGATAAAACACCACATCCAACATAAGGAATACCGGAAAGTTCAAAAAGACCCTGGATTGTTCCGTCTTCACCGTTTAAACCATGAAGTACAGGGAAAATTACATCAACAGATATGCTTTTTACTTTTCCGTTTACAATTTTTAAAATGCTTTTGCTTTTAAAGTCAGGTGAAATAATGGCAGGAACTCCAAAGTTTTCCCATTCACCTGTTTTGATTTTGTCTACTGAACCATTATATAAAAGCCATCTTCCGTCTTTTGTAATACCAATAGGAAGAATATAGTATTTATCTGTGTCTAAATTAGAAATTATTGTTGTTGCGGAAATTCTTGAAACTTCGTGTTCGGAAGAATGACCACCAAATATAACTGCTACTGTTTTTTTATTCAAAACTAAACCTCTTTCCCTCAAATATGAGAAGTACTAATTTAATAAAATATATTCATTTATATATGTATTTGTGTGTGTTCAAAAATAAAATGACATTACCTTTAATTATATTCGTATTAAGCTGTAAATACAAGATAAAAATTTTACATAAAGTAATTAAACTTTATACATATTATATATTTTTTATTTGGAAAATCATAATTGTATAAAAAAGTTTTGTGAAAAACAAAATAAATAAAATATATTATTTTACTTTTTTGATATTTATAGTATAATAGTAATATTACATAGTTTTCAATAATATTAACGGATTAAAAAAAGATTATTGTACAAAAAAACAAAAGTGAAGGTGAATTGTTATGAAATTTAATTACGAAATAGAGCAGAGAATTGCAAAAAAATCAGATGAGTACTGCTATAAAGGTTCTGTTGTAAATTTTCTTTTACTCCTTCTTAACACACTTGAGGATTTGAAAAAAGAAGAAGAAAATACAATAGAGTTTCATCCTGATATTGTAAGAATAAGAAAAGAAATTAATGATATGATTTGTTGTCTTGAAGATGTTCTTAATGATGAACAGAAATCAAAAGAATATTTTGACAAGGCTCTTAAAATAAAAGATGAAATTTTAAGTATTTATAAAGGTATTTACGGATATTTTTCAAACTGGAAAATATCTTCAACAAGAATTATGGACGAAATATCTTTAAGAAAATACTTTGAAGAAAGCGACGATAACAAACAGATTAATTTCGAATATCTTTATCAAAGAGTTGAAGAATTTATTACAAGTGCTCAGACATTATCTGCTCAAAAAAGAAATATGGGACAGATTTTAGCTTGTATTCCATACAAAGGTACTGACGAAGATTATTTTAAATTTGTAAAAAAATGTCTTGCTTTTGCATTTAAAGGTCAGTCTGAAGATTTAATTGAAAAATCTCTCGAAATATTTATGGAACTTTATGCCCCAGAGCTTATTCCTAATTATGGTAAATATCTTCCGGACCTTGCTGATTGGCTTGAACAGACAAAAGAATATATGCCTTCATCTCTTACAGATGAAATGCTTGATGAAGCACAAAAAACATTTGAAGAAAAATTTGAAGTCTTATCAAAAACAGAAGAATATTTTACAAGCCTCTTAAATGATATTAATGCGCTTATAGGCTTATACTATATAAGATATGATTTTGATGAAATTACTCTTAACCAGTTTAGAATAAGAGATGCATATTTAAGTATATGTGAACTTATAAAACATAATGCAGGCTTAGACGAAGTTGAAGCTGTGGAAGATCCTATTACAGAAATATTAGAGGATACAGTTGACGAACTTCTTTCTGACCTTAACGTAATCATAAGTACACAAATGGAATATTTAAGCACAGTACAGAACTTTGATGAATTTGATGATGAAACTAAGATTTGTCTTGAACATCAGACTTTTATAAGAACTCTTCGTCTTGAAGATATAAACAGTGAAATTTTCAGTATTTTAACATCTGCAGACGGTGCTCCTGCATCAAAAGAGTTTGTGGACTCAAAAACAGATGAATTTATTGAAAAACTTAAAAATTACTTTAATACCCTTCCGGCTCAATACAAACGTTGTGTAATGAGAGATTTATTTAATTCTGTACCACCTGTTTATTCAATTAAGAATATAATAGATGCTTTACGTAAGGGTATTGATGAATGTAACAACATAAATGAAAAACTTATTATTATTGATAAAATAGGCTTCGTATTTAACGAAAACTATTTCAGTGACAAAAAAATTGAAATACCAGAAGAACAATAAATTTAAAAAGAGGTCCTATGACCTCTTTTTTATTGGTATAAACATAAAAAACGGTAAAACTTTTGTTTTACCGTTAATTTCCAAATTAGCTTTATATAATTTTATTTTGCGTAATCAACTGCTCTTGTTTCACGGATAAGATTTACTTTTATCTGTCCAGGATATTCAAGCTCTTCTTCTATTTTCTTAGATATTTCACGTGCAAGAAGTGTCATATCTTCATCAGTTACAGCTTCTGGAATAACAACAATTCTAAGCTCTCTTCCGGCCTGGATTGCAAATGATTTTTCAACGCCTTTGAAGTTGTCTGCAATTTCTTCAAGTTTTTCGAGTCGTTTAATATAAGATTCCAAAGTTTCACGTCTTGCTCCAGGTCTAGCTGCTGATATAGCGTCGGCTGCCTGAACTAAAACGGCATATATGGAAGTTGGGTCAACATCTCCATGATGAGCTTCAACTGCATTTATAATAATGTCAGATTCTTTAAACTTACGACAAAGCTGAACGCCTATACTAATATGAGATCCTTCAACTTCATGGTCAACACTCTTTCCTATGTCGTGGAGAAGACCTGCTCTTTTAGCAAGATTAACATCAAGTCCGAGCTCCGCTGCCATAAGGCCTGTAAGGTGTGATACCTCGATAGAATGTTTAAGAACATTCTGTCCGTAGCTTGTTCTGTATTTAAGTTTTCCTAAATATCTTACAAGTTCAGGATGAAGACCGTTTACGCCTGTTTCAAAAGTTGCGGCTTCTCCTTCGTCACGGATAATAGTTTCTACTTCTTTTTTGGCTTTTTCAACCATTTCTTCAATACGTGTAGGATGAACACGTCCGTCAACAATAAGTTTTTCAAGAGCCACTCTTGCAATTTCACGTCTTATAGGGTCGAAACCTGAAAGTATAACTGCTTCCGGTGTATCGTCTATAATTAAGTCAATTCCTGTAAGAGTTTCAAGTGCTCTGATGTTACGTCCTTCACGACCGATAATACGTCCTTTCATTTCATCGTTAGGAAGCTGTACAACAGAAACTGTAGTTTCTGTAACGTGGTCAACTGCACATCTTTGTATAGCGTTTGCAACGATTTCTCTGGAACGTTTTTCAGCTTCAAGTTTAGCTTTTGATTCAATGTCTTTAATCATTACTGTAGCTTCATGTTTAACTTCGTCCTCAATTTTAGCAAGGAGATAGTTTTTAGCTTCTTCACAAGTAAGACCGGAGATTTTTTCAAGCTCCAAAAGCTCTTTTGCTGATATTTTTTCAATTTCTGCTTTTAATACTTCGATGTCTTCAATTTTTTTGTTTAAAATTTCTTCTTTTCTTTCGTAGGAGTCAGCCTTTCTGTCAAGAGTCTCTTCCTTTTGAATAAGACGTCTTTCTGTACGTTGAAGTTCATTTCTTCTTTCTCTGACTTCCTTTTCGAGTTCATTTTTTGTCTTTATGCTTTCTTCCTTAGCTTCAAGCAAGATTTCTTTCTTTTTGTTTTCGGCTTCTTTTTTTGCGTCATCAACAATTTTTCCCGCTCTATCTTCAGCGGAGCCGATTTTCGCTTCCGCAATATACTTACGAGATAAAAATCCTATTATTATGCCAAGAATTACTCCCATAATGACAAAGATAATAGTCTTCGTCATCGGGTCTATCTCAAACACCCCCTTAATAATAATGTTTTTATAGTAACTTTAAGATAGTAAACCTATTTAATTGTATATCTTTTTATTTATCGTGTCAAGTTTGGTAACCTCTTAAAAACTACAAAATAAGGAAAAATAAGGATTTTGGCAATAATAATATTTAAAAAAAATTGTTTTTTGCCAAAATCCTTAACTTTATTATAATATATTAAAATTTATTTAGTGAGTTATTTACTATAAAATATTGTTAGATTAAGAAAGAATTTAATAAAAAATTAGTAAAGTTTTTAAACAAAAGAGGAGAAAATATTTACTTTTAAAGTTTTTACCAGAAATTATATTCAGTAACAATTTTATTTCTGCCGCTTGTTATGTCATTGTAATATTCATAGAGGCAAATTCCCAAGAAAGAGCCTGAAATATTGTATACGTTTTCATATCCTCTTCCTTGAAGAGCCATACATGCATTATAACTTCTTTGAGAAGACCTGCAATGTAAATATACAGGCTTATCTTTAGGTATTTCGTCTAAACGATCACGAATTTCTGATAAAGGAATATTCACAGCATTAATAATATGTCCTAATTCATATTCACATCTTTCTCTAACATCTATAATAAATTGATTAGTTTCTACAAGCTCTCTTACTTTTGATACAGGTACTTGTTTGAATTTGCCAAAAAGTATATTTGTACCTACAAGTGCGGCTAAATTTACCACATCTCTTGCAGTTCCAAAAATAGGAGAATAACATAATTCAAGTTCTTTTAAGCTGTCAAGAGTACCGTTTAAACTTATTAAAGTTGCTATTACATCTATACGTTTGTCGACAGCTCCTTTTCCTATTGCCTGTGCTCCAAGAATTCGTCCTGTAGGCAGTTCAAAAATAAGCTTAAAATGTATAGGTGAGCTTCCCGGCATAATACCAACTTTATCAGAAGGTATAACATAAACAAAATCATAAGGAATACCGGCAGATTTTGCGGTTTTTTCATTAAGACCTGTGCAGGCTGCATTAAGTCCAAATATTTTTATCGCACAAGAACCAATAACACCTTTATTTATATTATTTATACCATATATAAAATCAGCTGCCGATCTTGCTTGACGTTGAGCAGGACCAGCCATTGCGAGGCGAGTTGGTTTATGAGTTAATCTGTTATAAACTTCAATAGCATCGCCTACCGCAAATATGTTTTTATCAGATGTTTGGTAATTATGATTTACTTTTATTCCGCCGCTTTCACCTATTTCAAGACCTGATTTTTCTGCCAGATATGTTTCCGGAGCAACCCCGATTGCAATAATAACAAGATCGCTTTTTATTACTCGTCCTGATTTCAAAATAACTTTATCAGTATAAATATTTGTAATTCTATCTTGTAAAATTAAATCAATACCATTATCAACAAATTCTTTATGAAGTATTTGTGCCATGTCATAATCAAATGGTGTCATAACCTGGTTTTTGGATTGTATTAAAGTTACTTTTAAACCGGCACTGCAAAGATTTTCGGCAACTTCACAGCCTATAAAACCTCCGCCCATAATGGTTACGTTTTTGGCGTTGTTATTATCAATATAGTTTTTTATACAAGTAATGTCTGTAACATTTCTTACAGTAAACACGTTTTCAAGATCCGTTCCTGTCACGTCTTTTGGAATAATAGGATTTGCTCCAGGAGAAAGAACGAGAACATCATAGGTTTCATCATACTGTTCACCGGTTTTTACATTTCTTACAGTTATTTTTTTATTCTCTCTGTCAATAAGAATTACTTCACTGTTTATTCTTGCTTCTATGTCATATTGCTTTTTTAGGCTTTCGGGAGTCATAAGTACAAGAGAGTCACTGTTTTTTACAGTTCCGCTTAAGTAATAAGGTAAAGCGCAGTTAGAAAATGAAATGTGTGGTCCTCTTTCAAAAATTATTATTTCTGCCAAAGCATCCAAACGTCTTGCTCTTGCTGCAACAGAGGCTCCTCCTGCAACTCCGCCTACAATTAATATTTTTTTAGGCATTTTGGATTCTCCTTTTAGTTTATTCCCAATCAAAAATATTTACAGCGTAAGGTAATTTGTTTGCTTCTTCCTGTTCCATTTCAATGTATTTTAAAGCTATTTCCATTGCAGCTTTCATACAATGAACACATTCTTTTTGTCGTTCATCGTTCCAATATCCATTATTTCTGTCTATAATATCCTGACACTGGGTAGTTCCCATTTCTTTTTGAAAATCACCTACAACGTTATTAAATCTGCGCATCATATAATATCTGTAGTCATCTTTAGGGTCTTTAACTTCACTTTTTTTGCCTGGATCTTTTAACATTTTTGCTTTATCTGAAATAGGATCTCTTCTTCCATAAATTGCGCCAAGCCCCATAACAGCTCCTGTTAATGCACCACATGTATATCCTGTACCACCGGCACCGCCGTTTACACCAGACGCTAAAGCTGTTGCTTCATGAGGAAGATCAACAATTCCTGATCTTATTAAAGCATTAAATACTGTTTCCGAACAATTTAATCCGGCTTTAATATTTTCATCAACAAATTGTCTTGCTAAAGCTTTTTTATCTTCTGAAATTTTCATTTTTAAAACCTCCTATTTAAAGCCAAGAATATTGTATCCAAATGCAAGGTTACGGTTTTCTTCATCGCTCATTTCTAAATATTTGAGAACTGTTTTTGTAGCTGCCACAATAATATCAGGGCATTTCATAACACGTTTGTCATCAAAATAACCGCCGCCGCCTTTTACGATATCCCAACACTTTGTTGTTCCTACCTGTTCTTCTACATCGTGTACAAAACAGTTAAATCTTCTAAGCATATTAAATCTGTAATCTTTTTCAAATTCTTGCTGTTTTGATGGATCTGGAGATTTAGGAGCTTCAAAAGGATTTTTTCTACCATAAACCCAACCTAATGCCATAAGGCCACCATAAATTGCACCACAAGTATTTCCTGATGCGGCAACTCCTCCGGATAAACCTGTAGCAATTCTTGTGTAATCTTCAGGTAAGTCGAGAATTCCACTTCTGATTAATGCGTTGAAAACTGATTCGGAACAGCTCATACCATGTTCCATTTGATTTTCTCTTGCAAGTTTTACCGCAAGTTCTTTTTGTTCTTCAGAAATTTTCATAATCTTTACTTCCTTTCTTTAAATTTTATTGTTTTTGTTGGTGTTTAAATAGTTTTATGTAATATCTTTAAGTCATTTGTCTGTCGTTTTTTGTAATTAAATTATAATTTGAATTATATTTAACATGGTATCAATAAAAGGTTATAAGTATTTAAACAAAAAGTTGATGATAATAAAAAAACGGTGAATGCAATTTAGCATTTCACCGTAATAATTTTTGTATATTTTTTTATAATTAAAATTTTATTATTCAAAAAATTCTTTAGCAATAACATTAAATTTATCAGCCTTTTCATAATGAGGCAAAATTTTTGCATTTTCAAAAACAGCATATTTTGCATTTTTAACATGGTTTTTGAAAAACGAAATGTTTGTAGGTGGATTTATCTCGCTGTCCATACCCCAAACCATATATAAAGGTATATCAGTTTCTTCAAGCAAAGTTAAGATATTAAGAGCCATAAATTTTGACTTTTCCGATGCAAATGAAAAACGTGATACAGTTCCGCCGTTATGAGCAGATTCATATAAATCGTTAAGAAGCTCTTTTGAATAATTTTCTTTTGAAAAAAGAGCAGTATTTAATAAATATTTTTTAAGATTTCTTTTTGATGAAAAATATGTGTAGCAAGATGTTCCTAAAACAGGAAGTTCAAGCATATTTTTAAAAGAAGTATCTGAATTAGTAGGAAGATCTTCTTCAAATATACCTGTAGGACATATAAACATAGCTTTTAAAAAGTTAGAAGGAGAAGCCACAAAAGCTGATGCACAAAATACGCATGCTCCACCGCTTGCTATAATGTTTACAGGTTCTTTTATCACATCTTTTATAAATGAGTTTATAAAAGCGGCAAAAGGGAAAGCGGTATAGGATATATTTTGTTTTTCGGAAAAACCAAAGCCCGGAAGGTCAAGAGCGTAAACTTTAAAGTTTTTTGAAAGTTCATCTATATTTCTTTTATATTCTTTAAGGCTTCCGCCAATGTTTGTATTGTGGATAAGTAAAATTGGGTTACCATTACCTTTTTCAATGTAACTTGCTTTTCCTAAAAGACTGTCGTACATAAGTCTGTTTTCATCAATATTTAAATTTTTTGAGGCTTTGTCAAATATAGATTTGTTTATATATGCTGCCGCAGAAACTAAAGATGCGCCTAAAAAAACTGCTTTTTTAACTATTTTTTTCACTTTAACTGCCTCCTAATTTTATTTTAATATTTTAATTTATTTTATTATAAATATTATATCACATATTTAAATAAGCATACAGGCTTAATTTTATATAAATTCAAATTATTGGTTGTTTTAATCAAAATTTTAATGTATTATACATAATGGATAACTATTGAAGAGAAGGTGATTATTTATGTACAACAACGAAACAAAAATGGTACTTTCACAGGCTAAAAAGACTGTATTTACAGCTTTTTTAATAGCCATAGGAATTGTACTTCCTCAAGCTTTTCATTTTCTCCCGATAGGTAATACGGGTAAGGTACTTTTACCTATGCATATACCTGTATTTTTGGGAGGATTTTTGCTTGGCAGCGGTCCGGGACTTATAATCGGTGTTATAACTCCGTTATTATCATGTCTTTTTTTCCAAATGCCTGCGCTTCCACTTCTTCCTATTATGATGGTTGAGCTTGCAGCTTATGGTTTTGTAGCAGGATTTGTTACAAACAGAATAAAAAACACATTTTTAGCTGTTTTTGTTACTCAGGTAGGCGGAAGAATTGCTTATGCCTTAGCAGTATTATTATTTACATATCTTCTTAAAATTACAAAAGTTAATATGGAAGTTTTTTATGCCGCTATAATTATTGGTATACCGGGAATTATAGCTCAGCTTATTGTACTTCCTATTTTAATTAAATATCTTAAACGATCCGTATGATATATTTTTATTTAAGGAGAAAAAAATGAATAAAAACGAACTTTATGAAATATTAAAATCAGAAAACCTTACATGTGTTTTATATAAAGATGGCAAACTTCATAAATCTGTAAAAAGAGGAATTGCACCACTTTTTGAATTTGAGAAGGAAAACCTTTTTGATGACTGTGTAATGGCGGATAAAATAATTGGAAAAGCAGCAGCTTTGATTATTTCTCTTTATAAACCGGCTTTTGTATATACTCTTGTAATAAGTAAACCGGCAAAAGAAGTTTTTGACCGCTATGGTATAAATTACGAATATGAAGAAGTTTGTGAAAACGTTATTAACAGAACAGGTACAGATATTTGTCCTATGGAAAAAGCAGTTTTAAACACATGGGATAATGTTTTGGCACATGAAATACTTGTTAAAAAAGTTGAGGAATTAAGAAAGGGAGGACTTAAAATGAAACACAGAAGACTTGGAAAAGGTGATGTATCAGTATTAGGGTTTGGATGTATGAGACTTCCTGTATTAGATGGGGATAACTCTAAAATAAATGAGGAAGAAGCCATAAAACAAATTCGTTATGGTATTGATAATGGAATTGACTATATTGATACAGCATATAACTATCATGGAGAAAACAGTGAACTTGTTGTTGCAAAAGCGCTTGCAGACGGATACCGTGAAAAAGTAAGTCTTGCAACAAAACTTCCTTCATGGCTTGTACATAGTCGTGAAGATATGGATATGCTTTTAGACAAACAGCTTAAAAAACTTAACACAGACCATATTGATTACTATATGATCCATGCAATAAACAGAGCTCGTTGGGAAAACTACAAAAAACACAATGTTTTTGACTTTTTTGAAAAAGCACTTGCAGACGGAAGAGTTAAAAATATCGGTTTTTCATTCCATGACAATTTAGATCTTTTTAAAGAAATTATTGACTCATATAACTGGGATTTCTGCCAGATTCAGCTTAACTATATGGACGAAAACTTCCAGGCAGGTGTAGAAGGCCTTAAATATGCCGGTGAAAAAGGTATAGGCGTTATCATTATGGAACCTTTAAGAGGTGGCGGACTTACTAATAATATTCCAAAAGAAGCTCTTGACATATTTGATAAAGCAGAAACTAAGAGAAGTCCTGCAGGCTGGGCATTACAGTACCTTTGGAACTACCCAGAAGTTAAACTTGTATTAAGTGGTATGGGTAATATGGATCATATCAAAGACAATATCGAAGAAGCTTGTAAATCAGGAGAAAATATCCTTACAGATAACGACAAAAAAGTTATTTCAGATGTAAAAGATGTTTTCTTAAAGAAAACACTTGTAAACTGCACAGGATGTAAATATTGTATGCCATGTCCTGCCGGAGTAAATATTCCTTATATTTTCGAGCTTTATAATATTTATGGTATGTTTAATGACCTTGAAACTTCAAAATTTGACTATGGTGCATATCTTACAGATAAAGAAAAAGCAGATAATTGCATTAAGTGTGGTAAATGTGAAATGGCTTGTCCACAGAATATAAAAATAAGAGATATGCTTGCAGAAGTTACAAAAACTCTTGGCAAATAATACAAAATTTTGTGGTTAAAATTAAATACAGAATAGTAATATTTAAAAAGTGTTTGTTTAAATTATTAACAATTAAATATAAAATTAATTGAAGTTTTACTAACATAACAAGAGAGTTATCCACACATTTTGTGTTGATAACTCTTTTTTGCTGTTGACAAGTGGGTTTTTACACACAATTTTTAAGTTTTTTTGTTAACAAAGACCAAAAATTTTTTTTGGTTAATATATCAGATTGTGTCGCGAAAAACTTACTTGAAAACAAATTTTCTCTATGATATAATTACCTGTGCACATGATATTAGTTATGTGAAGAGATTTTGGAGGGCTTTTTTATGGCAAAAAAAATAGGACAAAAGCTTATAGCTCAAAACAAAAAAGCATACCACGATTATTTTATGGAGGAAACCTTTCAGGCAGGCATTGAGCTTGTTGGTACGGAGGTTAAATCAATGCGCCTTGGAAAATGCAGCTTAAAAGAAAGCTACATTAAAATTGAAAATGGCGAAGCATTTATATATAATATGCACGTAAGCCCTTATGAACAGGGAAATATTTTTAATAAAGACCCTTTGCGTAAACGTCGCTTACTCCTTCATAAAAAAGAAATAAACAAAATTTTTACAGCCATAACTAAAACAGGATATACTGTAGTGCCTTTAAAAGTCTATCTTAATAACTCTCTTGTAAAAATAGATATTGCTATAGCAAGAGGTAAAAAACTTTATGATAAACGTCAGGATATTGCTAAAAAAGACCAAAGACGTGAAGCTGAAAAAGATTTTAAAGTACGTAATCTTACTTTGTAATCAAAAAGAAATGTAAACTTAATATCCATTTAATTTAAAAATTCGGGATTTGTGTTATAATCTAAATATTCTTTACGGGGATGTAATGGTTTCGACGGGAGTCTTGAAAACAGAGATAGCCATACGTGGGCTTATTTGGGTTGGCCACGTTAAAAAACCCATTTACTTTTAAAAATAAACGACAAAGATTATACTTTATTAGCAGCCTAATTTAGGCAGCTCGTCAAGCTTGGCGTGATCACCAGCTAAGACCTTGGCGCCGACTCGGTGATAAACTCTTATGTCAAAGCTTTGAGGCGTAGGAAAATATATGAAGCTACCTGAAAGAAAAGCCTGTCATTCGGCGTTTTGGACGGGGAATTTCTAAAAGAATGACTGTTATGGGAGAAGTCTTTGCGGATGGGTTTTCGGACAGGAGTTCGATTCTCCTCATCTCCATTTTTTTGGGCAGCCATAGGCTGC
>CALWSX010000171.1 GCA_944384285.1 uncultured Lachnospiraceae bacterium | reverse complement strand
AAAGAAAATAAAAGTTGATCCAACAAAATATATACTTTCCAAAAGGAGCATTATAAAAGACCCAAACAGATATTCAACAAATAAATTATTTATTTTAAAATTGTAATGTAAAAGAATGTTTTTCCCTATATAAATAGATAAAGGTATTGAACCTAAAAAAATTAGAATTTCAAATATAATTGAAAATAATATAGCAATAGGTATTCCGACTATTGAAAGTATAAAAAATAAAACAATAATCAAATTTGTTATAAAAGAAAGCGTACCAAATTTGATTACTTTTATTAAGTCATTTTTTACAACATCATAAGAGAATTCCCACATTTTTTTAAAAATGATAACAATTAAAGAAGAAATAAATATTTTAAAGCAAGAAAATAATATAAGTATTGTAAGTGGTTCATGGCTTTTTAAAATTTCTATAAATGCAGAAAGACCAAAGATTTTTAATGTATCTTCGGCCACTGATAAAATACTTATGATTTTCTGAACAAATTCTGTGGGATAAACAATTCCGACACGTAAATATAACGTGACGGCAAACAACACAAAACAAAGGAAAAACACACTTAATTTGTCTTCAAAAGTATCCAAATGAATCAAACCTCGTTAAAATTATTGTCTTTTGTTTTTTTGTCTGCCCATATATTTATAAGTTCTGTAAAGTTTGTAAGAGAAAAATGCAGTGAGCAGAGCAAGTGCAATAGCTACTGCATTAGATAATAACATATTTGTGATATTAAATCCACTGTTAATTTCTAAATTAACTGAATTAATTGCAAAATTATGTTTTGCAAATACACTGAAAAGTTGGTTTACCTTTTCTGAAAACAATGGATTTTTACCAAGCATATTAAGTAAAGGTGCTTTAAAAGTCCAAAGGAAAAATGCGAATGCAAAAAGTGCGGTAAAGACAGAATAAATAGTTCTGTACACAGATTTTTCATTAATATAAGAAACATCAGGGAGTGCGTGTATTTTTTCCATAACTGCTTCATCAAAGCCTTTAGGAGGTTCAACATATTTAAAAGATTCAAATTCTTCTAAAATTGAGTCATAAACTGCAAATTCTTCTTTGCAGGTTTGACATTCGTTAATATGAAGATTAAGCTGGATGGCTTCATTTTCTGTTATAGTACCGTCCATATATTTCATTATAAGCTCATTAGCTCTCTCACAATTCACAAATTTCACCTTCTTTTGATTTTATTAGAATATCTTTTAAAAGCTTACGTCCTCTAAAAATACGGTTTTTAATTTTAGAGAGCGATTCCCCCGTAATATCAGCAATTTCCTGATAGCTTAAATTTTCTTGATGATACAGCACAATAGGTACTTTATAAATATCAGGCAATGCTTTAAGAGCATCGTTTAAAGTAACCTTTCTTTCTTTTTTAAGATATTCACTTTCTGGAGTGCTTAAAAAAGAAGGTTCAGAGGTTAACTCATCGATACTTACAACATCTTGTTTTTTCTTTCGTCTGTAGTCAATTATATGGTTAGTAGCAATTCTTATAACCCAAGTTGAAAACTTATACTCGTTGTTATATTTATCAAGATTTTTATATATTTTAATAAATATTTCTTGGGATAGGTCATTTGCCTCTTCGCTGTTATTGACCATTCTTAGTACAACAGAAAAAACAAGGGCTTTATATCGTGAAAGCAGTTCGGAAAACAAGTCTTTGTTTCCGCCAAGGATTTCCTGTATAATTTCATAATCAGATTTTTGCATATTTTCCCCTTATTTCTTATTTCCTGTAAATATATACGTATATGTTTTAAATAGGTTTATTTTTTTCTTCAAAAAATAGTGTTTTTGTTAATCTGTCATATCCGATTACAGTATTCTCAAAAATATTTTTTGCAATATCTAAAAAAAGTTCTGGTTCTGAAAGAGCAGGGCTAAAATGAGTAAGCCAAAGCTCTTTAACTTGTCCAGTTTTTGCAAGTGTTGATGCATCAGAATATGTCATATGTTTATTAAGAAGAGCCTTTTCCATTTTGTCATTTTCCGCATACATAGATTCGCATATAAAGAGATCAGAGCCTGAAATAAATTCGGGTGTTTTTTCATTAGGTCTTCCGTCTGTGAAGAAAGATACAGAAATTCCTTTTCTTGCAGCATCAAGCACATCTGTATCATAGTACATTTTTCCCATATATTCACAAACTCCCTGTTTTTGAAGGATACTCCATAAATTTTTAGGGATATCTAAGCTTAAGGCTTTCTTTACATTAAATTTACCTTTTCTTTTTATATCAATACGATATGAAATGCAAGTTACTGTATGTTCAATAAAATGATATTTTATGTGGAAATCATCAACTATTATTTCTTCTGTTTCCTGGTTATCTTTTGAAAGTTCTATAATTTCTACTTCATATGGAAGGTCTTGTGCTATTTTTCTAAGACCTGTAACAACTTCGTTAAGTCCTTTTGGACCAAAAAGCTTTAAAGGTTCAGTTCTTCCGGAATTTCCGATTGTTAAAAGCATTCCTGGAAGTCCTGATATATGGTCTGCATGAAAATGAGTAAAAAATATAGCATCTATAGGTTTAATTCCATAACCTTGCATTTTTAATGTAACCTGTGTTCCTTCTCCACAGTCAAAAAGTATCATTTTTCCATTATATCTTAATAAAAGAGATGATAAGTAACGATTTGGCATAGGCATCATACCGCCTGTACCAAGCAAACAGACATCTAACATATATTCACCTTTTTCTAAAATTAAAATAAGAGGGTAAAAACCCTCTGAAAAATTATTATAAACTTATAGGAAAGTATCAAATTTATTTTAAAATATATACAACTTCATTAGGTTTAACATAGCCTAATTGCTCTCTGGCAACTTTTTCTATATATTCGTCGCTTTCGTAATACTCTTGAGATTTTTCAATATTTTCGCTTTCCTTTTTTTCGTCTTCTATGGAATTTAAAAGTTCACTTTCAGTTTTTTTAAGTTCTGTGAGGGTATTAGTATTTGCATATACAGCTATCGCTGTAATAATGCCAAAAACAATAAGAACGAAAAAAACGAATAGACCTGTTTTAGATATTTTTCTATTTTTAGATTTATGAATTTCCATAGAAAACACCTTCTTTAAAATTAAAAATTATTTTTTCTTAGGGCGCACAACTTTAAATAAATTTTTAGTTTGTGTTATTCTAATTCTTACATAAATCTTAATTAATTGCAATAGTTTTTTGTTCTTATTTATAAAAAAATTACTCGATTTTTTAACAGGTACTCTTAAAATATTGTATAAACAAATAAAAGGATACAATAATATTGACAAAAATGTTTTTATTAGGAAAAATATGGTTTTTAATATTTTTTCTGATACTGAAAGAATTAATTGGCTTATTGAAATAAAATATAAAAACATGCCTAAAAATACTCCCACTATCATATAAAAACGGACTTCGCCATAATTTTTCTTAAGTAGAAATAGAAATACGAAAAAAACAGATATAAGCCAATATAAAGCGTCTTCTATTTGTACCCATATTTTTTTATGATTAAATATAAAGCGTATTATTCTAAAAATGTCATAAATGAATCCTATAATAAAGCCAAGTGATACAGAAAATAGAAATAAACTTGCTTGTTCATTCAAAGAGAGAATCAAAAAAATCCCTCCTAAGTTTATTTAAAGAGTTTGTTTAAGAAAGAAGCTTTTTTCTTTCCAAAAGTACTGTAATCAACATATTCAAGCATGTCTATTTCGCCATCAATCACAAGCTCTCCTGTATCAAGGTTAATTTTGTTTATATGTAAATCTGCGCCTCTTATACAAAGGGTTCCAAGTACAGTATCACAAACAACGCTTTCTTCATCAAAAGAAAGACAGTCGGTAACGCCGCCCAATTCAAGATGAGATCTTTCTGTTAAAAAAATACTGTTTGATTTATTGGTTTTTTTATCTTCAATCATAAATTATCCCCCATTAATACTTTATATTTAAAATATATAATGGGGGACATTCTTTTATTACAATATTTTGTACATAGAAGCAGAGTCTTCTTTTCTTATACTTTCAGTTAATGAAAGGACCTCATATTTTGTAGTTTTTTCGCCGAAGCGAATTTCAATTATGTCAGAAACTTTAACTTCAAGGCTTGCTTTTGCAATTTTTCCGTTTACAGAAACTCTGCCAGCATCACATGCTTCGTTTGCTACTGTACGACGTTTTATAATACGAGAAACTTTTAAAAATTTATCTAAACGCATAATATTATTCCTCCATTTAAAAATAATAATTTAAGGATTTAAGAAATGAGTAAAAAAAAGCTGTGACTAAAAAATGTCACAGCTAAAAAGATTTAAAATTAGTTAACAGCGTCTTTTAATGCTTTACCTGCTTTAAAACGAGGAGCTTTAGCTGCAGGAATAGTCATAACTTCGCGAGTTTTAGGATTTCTTCCTTCTCTTGCTTTTCTTTCTGTAACATCAAATGTACCAAATCCAACAAGCTGAACTTTATTACCTGATGCTAACTGTTCTGTAACAACTTCTTCAAAAGCTTTTAAAATTTTGTCTGTATCTTTTTTGCTCATTTCCGCTTTTTCTGCAATAGCTGATATTAATTCTGATTTGTTCATATTCTCTCCTCCTTAAATATAGAAAAGTAAATTAACTCACTATCTATGATTATTTATAAACGTTTCAATGGCATTTGTCAAGGCTAATTCAGTATTTATTTTATGATTTAATGATATTTTTACTATTAAAAGCAGCATATTGCCTATATCGTCATCTGTTATTTCATTATTAGAAGAAATAATTTTTGATAATTCACATTTAAGAGTATTTGTATCTGGATTTTCATAGCCAATATTTTTTGATTTTTTTTTTTTTTTTTCTGCTTTCATAAGTGCTTGAAGGGCTTTAGGTATGGAGTTAAAAACGTCATTATTATTTTCAATATGTTTTTCTTCCATTTTTATTTTTTCCCAATTTTTAAGTACATCATCAGCAGAATTTACTTTTACATCAGAAAAGATATGAGGATGTCTGTGAATCATTTTTTGGCTTATTCCGTTTATAACATCAGATATTGTAAAGTTATTGTTTTCTTCTTCAATATTTGAATGAAAAACTACCTGCATAAGAAGATCGCCAAGTTCTTCTTTAAGGTTTTCAGGGTCGTTATTGTTAATAGCATCTATTACTTCATAACTTTCTTCTAGAAGGCATTTTTTAAGGCTTTCATGGGTTTGAATTTTGTCCCATGGGCATCCGTTTTCAGCTCTTAACATTTTAATTATGTCAACAAATTCATCAAATGTATAGTTTTTTTCCATTGTTTCTCCTTTTAAAATTGTTTTAATAACAATTCAATTACAATTTTTATATTTTCAAGATAATCACTGTCACCATGACCTGGGTATACATAATAATTTTCTTTAAGAGATATAAGTTTTTTAAGAGATTCTACCATTTGCATTTCATCACCTGTAGGAAGGTCACATCTTCCGTATGTTTGTTTAAACAAAGTATCTCCCGAAAACATATTGTTTTCATTTAAAAGACAAATAGAACCATAAGTATGACCCGGGGTATGCAAAACTTTAAAGTGCATATCACCAAAAACTATTTCGTCACCGTCTTTTAAAAGAAAATCAGGGCTTACTGTAACACATTTACTCATAAAACATGAAAGGTTTAATTTGTTATCCTCAAGAAGTTCTTTTTCATGTTCACCAGCATATACAGGACAGTTGTATTTTTCTTTTAAATCTTTTACACCACTTATATGGTCAAAATGACCATGAGTTAAGAGTATGGCAAGAGGGGTAAGGTTATTTTCTTTAATGTATTCGTTTATTTTTTTTGTATCTGAGTCAGAGTCAATAATTACACATTCATTTTTTTTGTTGGAAATGATGTAAGAATTTGTAGAATTTGTAAGTATTTTTTTTACCATTTTATACCTCCGTTTTTATTCTTCTTTTAAAATCTTTTCAATTTCCTTGTAATTTGGCATATATTTTTTTAAATGGTCTTTAAAGTCTTTTTGGTGTCCTTTATAAAGAATGTGTGTAAGTTCGTGCAAGATAAGATAATCAAGACATTTTAAATCTTTTGACATTATTTTTGGGTTTAGCCATATTCTTTTATCAAAGCTGTTGCAGCTACCCCAACGTGTTTTCATAACATTTAATCGAACACAATTAGGGGTAATACCTGTTATATTAGTCCATTTTTCTATATATTTTGGTAGAATTGTAGAAAGTTCTTTTTTATAAAATGAATTTAAAAGAGTTTCTTTTTCTTCTTTTAAATTTTTACATTCAAAAACAAGTGTATTTTCTATTTTATAAATTCTGTTATTTTTTGATGATGGATTTTTGATTAAAACATTAAGATCAATGCCTAAAAATTTTACAGTACCACCATTTTCAATCAAATTGTTTTTTTCATAAAGTTTTCTTTTCTCCAAAAATGAATTTATTTTTTCATTATTAGTGCTCAAAAATGAGAGAATATCATTTTTAGTAAAAAATTTAGGGACAGATAAAGTTATAATTCCGTCTTTGTACCTTAAATATATGTTTTTGATATTTTTTTTAATTATAAAATATTTTTGGTGATTAAAAAAAATTGAATTTTCCATAATTATTTTAAATTGATTTAATGTACTCTAAAAGGATTTTATCAGTAGTTTTTATAAAGTCTTCTTTTGAAATTTTATCTTTTTCTAAGAACCATTTTCTTATAAGTCCAATTAATCCACAAGCGATAAAATAGAAACGATAAGAAAGTTCTTCTTCTGAATATTTAACTTTAAGTGCTTCTTTTATTTCAAGACCTTTATCAACAATTACTTTTATAAGTTTTTCTGTATATGAGTTGTTAGGACTTTTAATAAAAAGAGCACGACATATTTTATCATTTTCTTTAAAGTGTTCAAAAACATAGTCAATTATAGAAAATGAAGATGTGATTTTGCTTTTTATATCATAATTATCAATTATATCTTCGAGATTGTCAATAAGTTCATTTTCGACTTTTTCAAGCAAATCATATGTGTCGGAATAATGAAGGTAAAAAGTACCTCTGTTTAAATCAGCTCTTTCAGTAATATCTTTTACAGTTATCTCTTTATAATCTTTTTCCATCATAAGTTCAGAAAGAGAGTCACGAATAAGTTTTTTAGTTCTTTTTACACGTCTGTCTACTTTTTTTTGTTTATCGATAGGTTTGTTTAAAGCTTGATTTTTGGAATTATTATCGTTCATTATTATTCCTCCTATTAAATTATAAACAAATAAAATAAATATGTATATTAATAAAATAATTTTTAATAATTGATTATTGTATGTTTTCTTTAAGTGTATTATAATACAAATGCAATAAAAAATCAACACTATGTATAATAAAAGGACGTGAGACTAGTATATGAATGTTGATAGAATAATAGATTTAATAGTTGATAAAAGACATAGAATTGAAAAAGTATTTATTATTGTAATTATATTAAGTTGTATATGTTTTCCTTTTGTAGGAATTAACTATGATTTAACTACATATCTTCCAAAATCGGCACAATCGGATATTGGTCTTAAAATTATGGAGGAGAAATTTGGATATCCTGGAACAGCACGAATAATGATAAGTGATGTTTCTTTAAATGAGGCAAAAGTATATAAAGACAAAATTGCAAATGTTGATGGCGTTGATATGGTTTTATGGGCTGACTCAAAAACTAATATTTATAGTCCCAGCGATTATATAGATTATAGCGATATAGAAGATTATTATAAAGACAACTGTGCAATAATGGACGTAACTTTTGAAGAAGGGGACTCAAGCAAAAAAACAACTGAGGCTCTTAATCAAATAGAAGAAATAACAGGTGAAAAAGGGCATTTTGCAGGGCTTGCACCTCAAAACCGATCACTTGCAAGGACTCTTTTAAGGGAAGTAACAATAATACTTATTGTTGGTGTTTTAATTATTTTCCTTATATTGTGCTTTGCAACAACATCATGGTTTGAACCATTTTTATTTATTGCAATAATGGGTATAGCAATAATTATAAATATGGGTA
>CALWSX010000170.1 GCA_944384285.1 uncultured Lachnospiraceae bacterium | reverse complement strand
TAAGAAACGAAAAGAGCAAGAGCTGTTAAAGCTGCTGAACCGATAGCAAAACCTTTACCCATAGCTGCTGTTGTGTTACCTACTGAGTCAAGTTTGTCTGTGATTTCACGTACTGAGTGGTCAAGTCCACTCATTTCTGAGATACCGCCGGCATTGTCAGCGATTGGGCCATAAGCGTCAACAGCAACAGTAATACCTGTTGTTGAAAGTATACCTACAGCTGAAAGAGCAATACCATAAAGACCGTCTACTTTATAAGCAACAAAAATACCAATACAAATAAGAATAATTGGAATAGCTGTTGATTCCATACCTACAGCAAGACCGCTGATGATAGTTGTAGCTGAACCTGTTTCTGACTGATCAGCAATTTTCTTAACTGATCTGTAATCGCTTGATGTATAAACTTCTGTAATAACACCAATAAGAACACCTACTAAAAGACCAGCAATAATAGCAATAGCTGAGCTGTAGCTGTTAAAGAATATTTTACTTAATACAAGTGAACAAATGATAACAAGTACACTTGATGTGTAAGAACCAGCTTTAAGAGCTGAATGAGGGTTTGCACCATCTTTTCCTCTTACAAAGAAAGTACCAATAATTGATGAAATAATACCTGCAGCTGCAAGTACGAGAGGGAAGAAAGCACCTGCAAGAGGTGAAGATCCTTCTTTTACATAAATAACGCCTAATGTAACAGCTGAAACGATAGAACCTACATAAGATTCGAAAAGGTCAGCACCCATACCAGCAACGTCACCTACGTTGTCACCTACGTTGTCAGCGATAACAGCAGGGTTACGAGGGTCGTCTTCTGGGATACCAGCTTCTACTTTACCAACAAGGTCAGCACCTACGTCAGCAGCTTTTGTATAAATACCGCCACCAACACGAGCGAAAAGAGCAATAGATGAAGCACCGAGTGAGAAACCTGATAATACAGAAACATCGTTTGTAACAAGGTAAACAGCACTTACACCTAAAAGGCCAAGACCTACAACTGACATACCCATAACAGCACCGCCTGAGAAAGCGATAGATAAAGCTCTGTTCATACCGCTTGTTCTTGCAGCATTTGCAGTTCTAACGTTAGCATTTGTAGCTACGTTCATACCAAAATAACCTGCAAGTGTAGAAAAAACAGCACCAACAATAAAGCTTACAGCTGTGAGCCAGTTTTTTGTAGCAACACCAATAATAATAAATAAAATAATTGCGAATACAACTAAAATTTTGTATTCAGCCATAAGGAACGCTTTAGCACCGTCTCTGATAGCAAGAGCTATTTCTTTCATTCTGTCTGTTCCTTCGTCTTCACGGTTAACTTTTGAAGCAAGAACAAATGCAAATAAAATCGCAATTACTGCTACAACAGGTACCGCATAAGCAAAATTTGAAAAATCACCCATTTTTTTTCCCCCTTAGACTTTTTTTGAGATTTTACCGCATACAAATAATAATCGGGTGTGCTTGCATACGGTATGCACTACGAATAAAGATATTTTACAATATAATTAATATATTGTCAAAAATTTTAAAACAAATTATTGCCCAAAAAAAACAAAAATAACTCGAAAATATATACATTATGTTCAAAGATTAGACTTTATGTTTTAGTCTTTTTCTATAATTAGAAAATATTTTTTTAATCAAATCTGTTTACTATTTTTATTTTATGTCAATTAATTTGTTAAAAAAATAATTAATTTAGTTTTTAACCGGCCAATTCGGATTTTAATAAACTTTATAAAAAATTACATTATTATAAAGGTAGATACTTTAATTAAAAAGCAAGTCTTTTTTCAATATAACTTTCAAGTTCAGAAACAGGAACTCTTTCTTGTTCCATAGTATCTCTATCACGAATTGTTACACAGTTATCATTTTCTGTATCAAAGTCAACTGTAATGCAGAAAGGAGTACCAATTTCGTCCTGACGGCGATATCTTTTTCCAATACTTCCAGCTTCATCATATTCAACATTGAATTTTTTAGAAAGTTCTCTGTAAATTTCAAGAGATTTTTCTGAAAGTTTCTTTGAAAGAGGAAGTACTGCTGCTTTTACAGGCGCAAGGAATGGGTGGAAACGAAGTACAGTTCTTACATCTTCTTTTCCGTCCTTTACGCTTACAACTTCTTCATCATAAGCCTCACATAAGAATGCAAGTGTAACTCTGTCGGCACCTAATGAAGGTTCTACGCAATATGGTACATATTTTGTATTTTTTTCCTGATCAAAATATGTCATATCTTCTCCTGAATGGTTCTGGTGCTGTGTAAGGTCATAATCTGTTCTGTCAGCAATACCCCAAAGTTCACCCCAACCAAATGGGAAAAGATATTCTATATCACTTGTAGCTTTGCTGTAATGTGAAAGTTCTTCCGGTCTATGGTCTCTTATACGCATATTTTCAGGTTTCATATTAAGATCATGAAGGAAGTTTACACATTTATCTTTCCAATATTTGAACCATTCAAGGTCTGTGTCCGGTTCACAGAAAAATTCAAGTTCCATCTGTTCAAACTCACGTGTTCTGAATGTAAAGTTACCTGGTGTAATTTCATTTCTGAATGATTTACCAATCTGACCAATTCCAAATGGAATTTTCTTTCTTGATGTTCTCTGAACATTTTTAAAGTTTACGAAAATACCCTGAGCAGTTTCTGGTCTTAAATAAACTGTATTTTTAGCATCTTCAGTAACGCCCTGGAATGTTTTAAACATAAGGTTAAACTGTCTGATGTCTGTAAAATTGTGTTTTCCGCAAGTAGGACAGTTAATTCCATGTTCATCAATATATTCTTTCATTTTTGCATGTGACCAGCCGTCTACACTTTCTTCTAAAACGCCGTCTGTATCATGCATATAATCTTCAATTAATTTATCAGCACGGAAACGTTCTTTACATTCTTTACAGTCCATAAGAGGATCACTGAAACCTCCTACATGGCCTGATGCAACCCATACTTGTGGATTCATTAAAATTGCGCAATCAACACCTACATTATATTCACTTTCCTGCACAAATTTTTTCCACCATGCTTTTTTTACATTGTTTTTAAGTTCAACTCCTATAGGGCCATAGTCCCATGTATTCGCAAGTCCACCATAAATATCTGAACCTGGATAAACAAAACCTCTGGCTTTAGCAAGAGAAACAACTTTTTCCATTGTTTTTTCCATAACGAAATAAACCTCCCAAAATAATATTTAGACAATAAAAAAACCTTCGTATCCTTACAAAACGTAAGGGACGAAAGCTTACCTTCCGTGGTTCCACCCTTTTTGATACAAAAGTACCCACTCTTTTAAAATGGCTCAAAAGCGCCCTTCACCCAAAAAAATTATCCGTATCACACCAAAAAACGGACTCTCTTAAAATTTTATATAAGGCTACTCCTCTTTATCACAGCCACAATATTTTATTGATACAGTGAATTTATCAAATAAATACATTTTTGTCAAGTATAAAAGTTATTTATCAGTATCAACAAGTTAAAAATGTAATACAATGGTAATTATTTCAAAACAAACATAAACTTTTTACGTATTATTTTATAATAACTAATAATAATATTATAAAATATGTTTGCATTTTATATCATTTGTAGTAAAATAGTAAATATCCAAAATAACGGATAAAATTGTTCTTTGGGAGGAATTGTTTTGACAAAAGTAGAGTTTTTTAAAATGCAAGACGAATCTTTGATTTCTAATTTTGCATATGGATATTTAGCATGTTTTTGCGGTGTTGTAACTTGTTTAATGGATTTCTTTGTTGACAGACTTCCATTACAGATTTTGAGTGCTGTTGTATTCATGCTACTCACATTCATTACAGTTTATAAAAAAAGTACTTTAAGTGTAATTATTGGTTTAGTTTATTATATTATCCTTCGTATTCAAGGCTATGTCCCAAATGACTCTTTAAGTATTTATATTTTTATAACACTTGGATTTTCTTTCTTATTCTATTTATCAATAAGAAGTGGTTTGGAATTTGAAAAAAGATGGAAAAAATATCAGGAAACAAGTAAATTACAACAAGAAGATGATTCTTCTCATAGTATAGAACAAAATGAAAATTCTGATACTACATTAACTGACACAAATTCTTCAAAATAAAATATATAAATTTTTAAAATGTTGGGCAGTCTTTTCTCCCCAACATTTTTAATTTGTATCATTTTTATATTGCAGCTTGATTTTATAAAATATGTTTTACTTATTGGCTATAGCATTTTAATTGTTTTTTTTGTATAATCTTTTATATGAATTTTTTACTAAATATTAATTAGTCTTAAAAAAGCTTCGGCGGTGAAAATAATGATAAAATCAGAAAACTTAACTTTTGAATATAAAATTACAACTGAAAAAGATGGTAAATCAATAGATGAAACCATAAAAGCTCTTGACAGCGTAAATATCGACATTAAAGATGGTGATTTTGTTGCGATTTTAGGACATAACGGTTCCGGAAAATCCACTTTCGCAAAACATATTAATGCCCTTTTATTACCTAGTGACGGGACAATGTATGTAAACGGATATAATACCAAAGATTTAGAAAAGCTTTGGGATATTCGCCAAAGCGCCGGAATGGTTTTTCAAAACCCTGACAACCAAATGGTTGCAACAATTGTTGAGGAAGATGTTGCTTTTGGTCCTGAAAACTTGGGAGTACCATCAGAAGAAATAAGAAAACGTGTTGATGAATCTTTAAAATCTGTTGGAATGTATGAATTTAAAGATGCCTCTCCTGCAAGACTTTCCGGTGGCCAAAAACAAAGAATTGCTATTGCCGGAGTTCTTGCAATGCTTCCAAAATGTATAATTCTTGACGAGCCTACTGCAATGCTTGACCCTATGGGTAGAAAAGAAGTTATAAATACTGTCATAAAGTTAAACAAAAAATTTAATATGACTGTTATTCTTATAACCCATTATATGAATGAAGCAGTACTTGCGGATAAAGTTTTTGTTATGGATTCCGGAAAGCTTGTTATGCAGGGAACACCAAGAGAAATTTTTAAAAACCCTGATAAACTTTTCAGCTACGGACTTGATGTCCCTCAAGTTACAGAACTTTCACATATGCTTATTAAAAAAGGTGTTAATATTAGAGATGATATATTAACGGTTTCCGAAATGGTTGATGAAATAATTAAAAAAGCATCTAAAAAAACAGTATTTTACCATACCGAAAACGCTAAAAAAGAGAATAATAAAGAAACTGTTCTCTCTCTTAGAAATGTATCTCATGTATATAATGAAGGTACTGTTTTTAAAAAGACAGCCCTTAATAACATTAATCTTGAGATTAAAAAAGGTGAATTCTTAGGACTTATCGGCCATACCGGATCCGGAAAGTCTACTCTTATACAGCATCTTAACGCTCTTTTAAAACCTACAAGTGGTGAAATTCTTTTGTATGGGAAAGATGATTATAAAGATGTCAACAAATTAAAAAGCATACGTCAAAAAATAGGCCTTGTGTTCCAGTATCCGGAGCACCAGCTTTTTGAAATGACCGTATATAAAGACATAGCTTTTGCTCCTACAAACTTAGGTCTTTCTGAAGAAGAAATCAAAGAACGTGTAGATACAGCAGCAAAAACTGCAGGTCTTTCTGAAGAAATTTATGAAAAATCTCCTTTTGATCTCTCTGGTGGTCAAAAAAGACGTGTTGCCATAGCAGGAATACTTGCTATGAAACCAGACGTTTTGGTTCTTGACGAACCTACAGCAGGACTTGACCCTAAAGGACGTGACGAAATTCTTTCTGCAGTTAAAAAGATGCATGATGAATTTGGAATGACTGTAATTTTAGTATCTCACAGCATGGAGGATATTTCTAAAATTGCTGACAGAATTATAGTTATGTATGGCGGAGAAATATATAAATCAGGAACACCTTCTGAAATTTTTGAAGACGCAAACTCTCTTAGAAAAATCGGTCTTGATGTTCCTCAAATTACTCTTTTATTTAAAGAACTTAATGAAAAAGGCTTTAATCTTCCAGACAACATATTTACAGTTGATAAAGCTTTTGAAATAATATACCAATTATTTGAACAGGTGGAAAAACAATGATAAGGGATATAACTATAGGACAATACTATCCATCAAATTCTATACTTCATAAACTTGACTCAAGAGTAAAGCTTATTGCAACACTTGTATTTATTATAAGCCTTTTTGTTGTAAACAACTTTATAGGTTATGGTTTTGCCTTTTTGTGTCTTGCTATACTTATTTATATATCAAAGGTACCTGTTAAGTTTATGCTTCGCGGCCTTAAAAGCATTGTTTTTATAATAATTTTTACTCTTATTTTAAACTTGTTTGTAACTGACGGAGAAACAGTATTATTTTCTTTTGGTATAATAAGAATTACACTTGAAGGTGTTTTACTTGCAATTAAAATTTGTATAAGACTTATAATGCTCATTGTAGGTTCTTCTCTTCTTACTCTTACAACAACACCTATAGAACTTACAAATGGTATAGAAAGAGGTCTTGTACCACTTAAAAAAATAGGTGTTCCGGCTCACGAAATAGCTATGATGATGACAATAGCTTTAAGATTTATACCTACACTTTTAGACGAAACGGACAAAATTATAAAAGCTCAGCAGGCAAGAGGCGCAGATTTTGAAACAGGTAATTTTTTAAACCGCGCAAAAAATCTTATACCTATTCTTGTACCTCTTTTTGTATCTTCATTCAGACGTGCAGAAGAGCTTGCAACAGCTATGGAGGCAAGATGTTACAGCGGTTCTGAAAACAGGACAAAATTAAATGTTATGAAATATAATAAAAGAGATTTTAAAGCTTTATTCTTTATTATTTTATACATTGTTGGCATAGTTCTTATTAAAATTTTTGTTTGATATATGGGGGATTTTTATGAGGATACTCCTTACGGTTTCTTATGACGGAACAGAGTTTTGCGGTTGGCAAAAACAAAAAGATGAAAATATAAAAACTGTTCAAGGTGAAATTGAAAAGGCATTAGAAAAACTTTTTAAAAAAGAAACTGAGTGTTTCGGAGCAAGCAGAACAGATGCCGGAGTTCATGCTTTATGCCAGAAAGTTATGTTTGATACAGAAACTACAATTCCACCCGAAAAAATTTGTCTTGCATTACAAAAATTTCTTCCAAAAAGTATTGAAATAATAAAATCTGAAGAAGTAAACAAAGACTTTAATGTAAGATTTGATGTTTCTGATAAAACATATGAATATCATATTTATAACAATGAAAACAAAAATCCTTTATATAGAAATTATTCCGAATATGTAAAAAATCCTTTAGATATTAATTTAATGAATAAAGCTTGTAAATATTTTTTAGGCGAACACGATTTTAAAGCTTTTTGTTCTGCTGATACTTCTGTAAAATCTACTATAAGAACAATTTATTCTCTTTCCGTTTCAAAAAAAGAAGATTTTGTTATTATCAAAGTTACAGGAAATGGATTTCTTTATAACATGGTAAGAATAATTGCAGGAACTCTTATTTATGTTGGACTTAACAAAATATCTCCTAACGAAATAGAAAATATAATAAAATCTAAAGACAGAAGAAAAGCAGGGAAAACTGCTTCACCTAACGGACTTATATTAAAGGAAATAAGATATTAATAATTTTATATTTTAAAATAAAAAAAGGTATAGCCTAAAATTAGGCTATACCTTTTTGGTTTTAAAAAATTATTTTTTAAAGAACTGAACTCCGTCATTTGTTACTGTAACAGCAATATTTTCGCCATTGTCAAAGAATGTAGGGTCAATGTAAATTCTATCTTCTACGTTAACCTGTTTTTCATCTTTAATATCAACAGCTTCTCCGTTGAATGTAACACCTGTTTCAGCGCTCCAACCTACTTCATATCCTAAAACTTCAGCAGCAGGACGAATTGCAATAAGACCATGTTCAAATTTAATTTCTTCTTCAACATTTTCACCGTTTAAAGTTACTTTTGAAGTTTCTTCTATTCCTTTAATTGCTTCATACATTTCTGGTTTAAGATAGTCTTTTAAATCTTCTACAGAAATTTCAAAATATCTGATTCCAGCAGCATAAGGAGCTATTTCATAAAGTGAATAGTAAACTACAACTGTATCTTTTTTAAGGTAGAAATTAAAATCATTTTTATCTACAGTTTCAGCTGCATTTTCAAAATATAAATCTTTTTCTTTAGCAATTTCTGCTTTTACAATATCTTTTACAGCTTTTTTATAATCTTTTCCTTCTACAAAAAGGTCATCAACTGTGAGAAGTTTTTCACCATCTTTAAGAGCAGTATAAGATATAACATTAGTCATACCATGAGCTCCGCCTGTAAAGTTTGAATACTGAACAGGAACACTTATAATTTTATCTCCCTCGTTAACAGAATAACGTGCATAGAAGCTATATGTAGCACCTGGCTGTGTTTCTGAATTTGTTTTAGCTGCTTCTGTTACTTCTAAAAGACCTGCGTCAGCTGATTTTTTAATTTCAGAATTAATTACTTCAGCAGATTTGAAGCCTTCAAATGATGGAAGATATACAGATTCGATTACTTCGATTCCTTTTTTTGTTTCCTCAGCAGGTGTTAACTCTTCCATTTTAACTTCTTCTGTTTTTTCTGCTGGTGTTAACTCTTCAGCTTTAACTTCTTCTGTTTTTTCTGCTGGTGTTAATTCTTCAGCTTTAACTTCCTCAGTTTTTGTTTCTTCTGTTGCTGTTTCTTTATTTTGTTCATTTGTTGTAGTTTCAGCCATTGCTGCTAAAGGAGCAGAAGCAATCATAGAACCACAAAGTAAAAGACAAAGCATATTTTTTTTCATTTAATAAAACCCCTTCCTATAACTTAGAATACTAGGCTTATTATATCACAATGTTAAATTTTATTAAACGAAAGTAAATTATTCGTAAGAATACTTATAACTTTTTTAAGAAATTTTATTTTTCTTTAGTTATAATTTTTCTCATTTTTTCTATTTCTTCATTTGTAAGATCAAGGCATTTCCATGAAACATTAACATCATCATCTTTATATCTTGGTATAAGGTGAAGATGGAAATGGAAAATTGTCTGACCTGAATTTTCGCCATTATTTTGAATAACATTCATATCTGTTAAGTTTAAAGTTTCTTTCATTTGCTTTGAAATTTTAACAGCAAGTTTAAATAAGTTTCCGGCAGTTTCTTCGTCCATTTCAAATATATTTTTAATATGTTTTTTTGGAAGAATAAGAACATGACCTTGATTTGCAGGAAATCTGTCAAGTATTGCTTTAAACTCATCGTCTTCATAAATTACTGCTGAAGGAATTTCTCCGCTTATTATCTTACAAAAAATACAATCTGTCATAAAAACCCTCCTTAACTTTCTTAAATTCACTTTATTATACTACAAAAACAAAAATATTAAAATAAAAAAATTAATGATGCAAAATTATGTCGAAATAATCAGAACTTTATTTATTGAAGTAAAAACAAAATAAATATAAAATTAAAAAGGGAGGCGATTTTTTTGCAGGAAATTGAAAACAGAGATTTTATTATCCATGAAATAAAAAACAGTTTAACACTGATAAAATCAGCAGCAAAGCTTTTGGAATTTGACAAAGGCGAGGATAAATCGCTAAAAGTTATTTCTGATGAAGCTGATAAAATAAATTTAAATATAGATATATTTAGAAATACATATACAAACAAAATAAAAGAATATTTTTTCATAAGTGATATTATTAAAAATAATCTCTCAAGACTTGATAATCTTTTAAAAGAAAAAAAACTAATATTTAATATAAATATTATTGGAGAAGAAAAACAGGTTTTTGAATATAAGCATAATATAACAGAAAGTATTTTTAATATTTTAAAAAATGCTATAGAAGCCTCGTATGAAAATAAATCTATAGATATAAATATTATTTACAATAATGATTTTGTAAAAATAGAAATATCAAACTACGGAGATAAAATACCAGACGAAAACAAAGAAAAAATCTTCTTTAAAAATTTTACTACCAAACAACATGGTAACGGAACAGGCCTTTATTTTTGTAAAAAGACATTTGAAAATGCAGGCGGAAGTCTCCACTTTTATAACAATATTTCAAAAAAATGTGTTACTTTTATAGTAATTTTACCCTTAAATCAAGAAACATTATAAAAAGCTTGGAAAAAATTTTTTCCAAGCTTTTTATAAATTATATTATTTTTATAAATTCTGGTTTTCTTTTTTCAAAAACAGTTATTTTATCAAAACCTGTCTCAATCAAAAGTTTTCTTGCATCATCGAATTTAAACCCAATATCACTAGGTTTATGTGAGTCTGAACCCACAGTAATAATTCTTCCCCCAAGTTCTTTATATCTTTTTAAAATTTCTATTTTAGGGTGAATATAACCTAAATTATATCTTATTCCTGATGTATTTAATTCAATTCCCTTATCTCTTTCAATAAGCATCTTTAAAATATCATCTATAATATCTTTATACTTTTCATATTCGAGTGATTTATCACTATATCCTCCATATCTGTTTACATAATCAATATGTCCAAAAACATCAAAATCACTGAATAATTTTATGCCCTCTTTTATATATGAAAAATATCCATAAAAAGCTTCTTCCTTAGTTTTACCTTTATAGTAGCTGTCTCCATAAAGCTCTAATCCGGAGATTGTATGAATTGAACAAATTAAAAAATCAAAAGGAGCCTCTTTACAAAAATTATTAAGCATGTCAACAGCCGTATCCTGATACCCAAGCTCTGCCCCAATTTTTATATTAATTTTATCCATATATTTTTCTTTCAGTTCGTACAAATAAGGATAATACTCTGATGGTATTATTGTAAAAGGCATATTTTTATCTGGATATAAAAAATCCATATGGTCTGTAACAGCAATTTCTTTTAATCCTTTATTTATTGCTGATTTTATCATTTCTTCAGGTAAAATATCACAGTCTGATGAAAAATTTGTATGTAAGTGATAATCATATAATATCATTTCTTTTGTCCCCTTATTCAAGTTTTTTTAATAATAACACTTGTTTATAAAAAATTAAAATATATTGTTAATTTTTTGATGATATTCTACAAAAAGTAATAAAACTCCTAATTTTCTTTGATTTTATTGAAAAATACTGTATAATCAAATTGTTATATAATAGTATAAGTGTGAAAAAATGTTTAACCAAGAGATTATAAGTATTTTTTAGGAGGCTATTTATGTTAGATTCCCCTGTAGCTCAAATAATTATCCCCTTTGTGGGCGGGCTTGGACTTTTTATATACGGTATGCAAATAATGGCACAAGGTTTGCAAAATGCCGTTGGATCAAGAATGAAAAAACTTCTTGAAGTTCTTACAAAAAATAAACTCATGGGACTTCTTTTAGGTGCCGGTATAACTGCAATTATACAGAGTTCTTCTGCTACTACCGTTATGGTTGTTGGTTTTGTAAATGCAGGAATTATGAATCTTGTACAGGCTACAAGCGTTATTATGGGTGCAAACATTGGTACAACTGTTACTGCTTGGATTGTATCTAGTGGTGAATGGGCTAAATTTTTCAGTCCTACCGTTATTGCTCCAATCGTAGTTATGATCGGTGTTGCCGTTCTTATTACAGCAAAAAAACCTCGTACAAAAGATATTTCTTCTATTATAATAGGTTTTGGTATACTCTTTATAGGTATTGAAACTATGTCAAATGCAGTTTATCCTTTAAGAGAATCCAAAGTATTTACTGATATGTGTGTAACTTTAGGACATCAGCCTATACTTGCTATTTTTGCCGGATTTGCCATCACAGCAATTATACAAAGCTCTTCAGCTTCTTTAGGTATTCTTCAAAGTTTGGCTGCTGTTGGATTAGTTCCTTTCAGCGCTGCTGTATACATAATTATGGGACAAAATATCGGTACATGTGTAACTGCACTTCTTTCAAGTATTGGTGCAAATAAAAATGCTAAAAGTGCTGCATATATACATTTGCTTTTTAACGTTATTGGTACAATTATTTTCTCAATTGTAGCTATAATCATTTTCAAAGTATTTGCTCCAAATTATGCTACAAATATTATCTCTCAGACAGAAATAAGTATTGTTCATACTTCATTTAATATTGCAACAACAATACTTCTTTTCCCATTCTCAAACGCAATTATAAAAATTGCAGAAGTATTAACACAGCGTTATCAGAAAAAAGGAGCAGACGACGCAGAACTTGTACACCTTGATGATCGTGTACTTGAGACACCTAGCCTCGCTGTTGAATCTGCTGTCAAAGAAGTTATCCGTCTTGGAAATATTGTTAAAGACAGCTTAAATGATATCTCAAAAGCAATCAAAACCAAAAGTTCTGAAGCTGTTGAAAAGATGCATGAAAATGAAGAAACTATCGACAAACTTTCAGATGCTATAACAAATTACCTTGTAAAAATATTTAATACTCACGTTAATGATACTCAAAGCTCAAGTGTAACAGCTCTTATAAAGATTGTATCTGATTTGGAAAGAATCGGGGACCATTGTGAAAATATAGGAAATGTTGTTGAAAACATGATAAACAATGATGTAAACTTCTCAGATGAAGCCCATTCAGAGCTTTCAAAAATGATAGACAAAGCTTATCAAAGTGTTTATTTTTCAGTAATTTCCCTCAAGGAACAAAGTATTGACTATGCAAGAATGGTTGCACGACTTGAAAATGATCTTGATGGATTACAAATCGAATTAAGAAATTCACATGTTGAAAGACTTGCTAATAAAGTTTGTACAGCAGAAGCGGGTATTTTATTCCTTGATGTTATTACAAGCTATGAAAGAATTTCTGACCATGCTCTTAATATTGTTCAGGTTGTTGTTGAAGAATGTGGTCATTGTAAAGAAGAATTAGAGGAATCTTATGTTCCTGAAACAAATTAAAATATTTTAACGGAATATCTAATGATATTCCGTTTTTTTTAATGAAATTTTAAAAAATCATAGACTTTTTATTATTCTATTGTTATATTTAAAAAAATATTTGTGGGGTGAAAATATGAAATTAACTGTACTTGTTGATAATAACACATATATAGATGAATATTATTTAGGAGAGCCTGCTGTAAGTTTTTATATAGAAGAAGACAATGAGAAAATTTTATTTGATG
>CALWSX010000169.1 GCA_944384285.1 uncultured Lachnospiraceae bacterium | reverse complement strand
GTTATATCTTTAAAATACAAAAGAGAGGGTATAAGTATTGCTCCTCCTCCAATTCCCATTCCGCTTAATATTCCTGAGAAAAATCCAATCAAAAAATCTATCATAAAAATACCATCCTAAAAGCACTGATTAATATAAAAACACCAAAAATAATTTGTATAACTCTTCCTTTAAGCTTATTTAAGATTTTTGCACCTAAAGCTCCTCCAAAAATACCCCCTAAACTTACAAAAATTACATCTTTATAAGGTATTTTAACTTTAAAAAAATAAATACAAACGGATATAATAGTCAGTGGTAATATAATTGCAATTGCAGTTGCGTTAGCCTTTTTTTGAGGAATATTTTGAAATTTTTTCATACATGGAACAGCAATCATACCTCCTCCTGAACCAAAAAGTCCGTTAATTATACCTGTTATAAATCCTGTAAAAAAATTTTTTATTTTTATATTAATTCCTCCTTTTCTCTTCCTAAATTTAATTGTTGCCTAAAAAATGAAAATAATACTAATTTTAGTAGATAATTTTAAAAAACAGATGTAAAATAATATAAATGGAATTTTAATATTTTATCTTGCAAGGAGTTGAATTTTATGAATGGTAACTGGTCGCTTAATGAACTTTATAAAGGATTTGATGATAAAGCTTTTATTAAAGATATGACCTCTCTTAAAAAAGACATAATTGAATTAAACAAATTTGCAGAAGATAATTTTTCAGATTTTGATAATCCAAAAGAAAAAATAGAAAATTTTATTAATATTCAAAATAAATTTGGTGAAAAGGCGTCAAAATTGTATGAATTCTGCGAGCTTACCTTAAGTACAGACTCAAGCAATGAAACAGCACTTAAATATGTTGACCGTCTTCAAAATATTTTAACAGATACTTCTATAGCATCTACAAAGTTTAAAATTTGGCTTAAAAAAGTAGAAAACATAAAAGGAATTATAAATAAATCTCCTTTACTTAAAGAACATTCTTTCTTTTTAAAAGAAATTTTAAAAGATAAATCTGATTTATCAGAAAAAGAAGAAATGATAGTTAAAAAAATGGAGACAACAGGTTCTTCTTCATGGACAAAACTTCAAGAAAGTGAAGTTTCAGAGCTTTTAATTCCTTTAACAATAAAAAAGAAAAAGAAAGAATATCCTCTTTCAGAATTAAGAAATTTGGCTTACAGCAGTGATGCAAAAGTAAGAAAAGAAGCATATGAAGCAGAAATTAATGCTTATCCTCAAATAGAAAATGCAGTAGCTTATGCACTTAATGGTATAAAAGGTGAGGTTTTAACTGTTTCTAAATTAAGAGGTTATAAAACACCTTTGGAAATGACTCTTTGCCAGTCACGTCTTGATAAAAAAGTGCTTGATGCCATGCTTGCGGCAATGAATGAGTATCTTCCTTATTTCCGAAAATATTTTAAGAAAAAAGCAAAAATGCTTGGACATAAAAAAGGTCTTCCATTTTATGATCTTTTTGCGCCTATAGGAAATTGTGATATGAAGTTTACTCCAGAAGAGGCAAGAGATTTTATAGTAAAGAATTTTACAACTTTCAGTAAGGACCTTGGAGATTTTGCAGCTTATGCTTTTGATAATAACTGGATAGATATGTTTCCTAAAAAAGGTAAAAGGGGAGGGGCATTTTGTGCAAACCTCCATTCCATAAAACAAAGCCGTGTGCTTACAAACTTTACAGGTACATTTAATGATGTTGTAACTTTGGCACATGAGCTTGGTCATGCTTATCATGGCAAATGTCTTGATAATGAAACTTATTTAAACAGTGATTACCCTATGCCTATAGCTGAAACTGCCTCAACTTTTTGTGAAACTATCATAAAAAATGCGGCTTTAAAAGAAGCTACAAAAGAACAGGCTTTAATGATAATTGAAAGTGATATTGCAGATAATGCACAGGTTATTGTTGATATTCTTTCAAGATTTATATTTGAAGACACAGTTATTAATCTTCGTAAAGACGGACCGCTTTCAGCAAAAGAACTTTGTGAAATTATGCTTGATGCACAAAGTAAAACTTATGGAGACGGACTTGATAAAGATTATTATCATAAATATATGTGGGTATGCAAACCTCATTATTATGAAGCGTCCTATAATTATTATAATTTCCCTTACGCATTTGGTCTTTTGTTTGCTAAAGGACTTTATGCAAAATATCTTGAAGAGGGAGAGGCTTTTGTGCCTTTATACGATAAATTATTAAACAGCACAGGAAAAAATAATATTGCGGATGTTGCTAAACTTGCGGGTATTGATATCAGAAATAAAGAGTTCTTTGAAACATCATTACTTCTTATTAAAAAAGATATAGATAATTTTTTAAAAATGTAATTAAAAAAGAGTGCCTTTTTTGAGGCACTCTTAATTTTTTTAAATAAATTATTTATTAAATTCAACTACAGTTACGCCCATTTCGCCTTCGCCATAAGCTCCTGGTCTATGAGATTTAACCCTTGGATTTTTTCTAAGGTAATTTTGAACAGCTTGGCGTAAAGCTCCTGTTCCTTTTCCATGAATAATCATAACCTGACCGATACCAGAAAGATAAGCATCATCAAGGTATTTATCTATTTCTGTAAGGGCTTCATCAACAGTCATTCCTCGGCAGTCGATTTGAGAAGAAATAGTTTCTTTTTTCGACATTTTAATCGAGTTTCCTTTCTTTTTCGCAGGTGGATTTTGTTGTTTTTCATTTTTCTTTATTTCATCTTTGTCTGCGATATAAAGGTCTGTTAAAGGAAGTTTTATTTTCATAAAACCAGCCTGTACGGTAACTTCCTTGTTTGAATCCGGTACAGTAAGAACTTTTCCGTAGGTATCAAACGACATAATATAAACATCATCACCAACAGAAACAGTTTCCGGAGCTTTTTTCTTTTGTTTTTTATCTTCATGCTTAGCAAGAAGCTCATTTTTTTCATTAAGCTTGTTTCTAAGAGTTGTACGTTTTTCATCAAGAGCGGATTTGTTAGGTTTTCCGTTTGCTTCTTTCATTATTTCTTTTATAAGTCTGTCGGCTTCCATTTTTGCATCTTGATAAATTTGTCTTGCCTCTTCATTAGCTTTTTTAATTATTTTTTCCTTTTGTCTTTCAATTTTTTTACGCTGTTCATCAGCCGATTTTTTAAGTTCTTCGGCTTCACGACGATACATTTCGGCACGGTCTTTTTCAATTTCAACCGTTTTTTTGCTTATTTCAAGGTCACAAATAATGTCTTCAAGTTTAACATCTTCTTTATCAATAAACTCTTTTGCAATATCTATAATGTGGTCTGAAAGCCCAAGTCTTTTTGAAATAGCAAAAGCATTACTTTTACCAGGGATACCGATTAAAAGTCTATAAGTTGGTTTAAGTGAATCAACATCAAATTCGCAACAGCCGTTTTCAACACCTGGAGTAGTAAGAGCATAAACTTTAAGTTCACTGTAGTGAGTTGTTACTGCTGTTCTAATTCTGCTGTCGTGCAGATTTTTAATGATTGCCATAGCAAGGGCAGCACCTTCAACAGGGTCTGTACCGGCTCCAAGTTCGTCAAAAAGAACAAGAGAATTGTCGGTTACTTTTTCAAGTATGTTTACAACATTTGTCATATGTCCGGAAAAAGTACTTAAATTTTGTTCAATACTTTGTTCGTCACCAATGTCGGCAAATACTTCATCAAAAACTCCAAGTTCAGAGTTGTCAAAAGCAGGGATTTGTAAACCGGCTTGTCCCATAAGCGTAAAAAGGCCAAGTGTTTTAAGAGCAACAGTCTTTCCGCCTGTGTTAGGGCCTGTAATTAAAAGGGTTGAAAACTCTTTGCCTAAATATATATTTATAGGTACAACAGTTTTGCTGTCTAAAAGAGGGTGACGACCTTTTTTTATGTTTATATATCTGTCATTATTGAATTTTGGAGCACTTCCGTGCATAGATAATGAAAGATTGGCTTTAGCAAAAATAAAGTCCAAAACAGTAAGCATATTTATATTTGTTTCAAGTATATCCGTGTTTTCCATTATTTCACTTGAAAGCATACGTAATATTCTTTCTATTTCAACTTTTTCCTTTGCTTGTAATTCTTTAATTCGGTTATTAATAGTTATAACACCTTGAGGCTCTATAAAAACTGTAGAGCCTGAGTTTGACTGGTCGTGGATTATACCTGAAAATATATTTTTGTATTCTGATTTTACAGGAACACAATATCTCTCATTTCTTATTGTAATTACGCTGTCTTGAAGCATAGTTTTTTTGTCAGCGGAAGTAATAATTGAGTTTAATTCCGATTTGATTTTATCGTTTGCAATTTTTATTTCACGACGAATATTTCTAAGCTCTGTTGAAGCTGTATCAGCGATAGTATATTCATTTTCAATACATCTTTCTATACTTCTTTGAAGAGAAGGTATAGGTGTCACAAAGTTAAAGTATTTGTCATAAAGTTCAAAAACATCGTCTTTGTTTTCACTTTTTGAGTATGTTTTAACTTTATCACAAACATATAAAAACTCGCCTACATTCATAACTTCAGGTATAGAAAGAGTTGCGCCCATTTTTGCACGTTTAAGAGGAGAACGTATGTCTTTTATACCCCCAAGAGGTATAGAACCTTTTTTAAGGCATAAAGAAACAGCTTCGTTCGTTTCGTTTTGAGCTGTCAATATCTCGTTAAGGTCTGTCATTGGAACAAGAAGGGAAGTTTTTTCTTTTCCCATAGGAGATATTGCAAAACTTGTCAATTTTTCTATAATTTTATCAAATTCTAAAGTCTTTAAAACTTTACTGTTCATATAAAAAACTCCTAAATATTTTTCAAATTAAAAGCGATAGGCAGAAAATACTATCTATCGCATAAATAACATTTTACAAATTTAAAATTCGTTTTTGTCTTCGATTTTTTGAGAAATTTGGTACATTTGAGAAATCTGGCTAATGTCGTGAACAACAATATGGTGGTCAGTAATAACACATAAAACATTGCTGTCATTTCTGCCAACAAGCTTTCCTTCTATAATTTTTTTGTTTTGAGTAATAATTTTTATAGCCATACCGGAAGTAAATATTTTTCCATCAAATTTTACGGTATCTATAGGAAACATAAGTTTACATCTTGTAAGTATATCTTTTGGATTTATTTGAGAATTATTCTGTTTTATTTTTCTTCCGGAAGTTAAAGTAATTATTATTTGTGTAATGAAGAAAGCAACAATAGCCGCATATAATATATCTTTCCATGTCAAAGTACTTAAAAGTCCTAAAATATCCATAAAACCACCTCCTATTAAGGATTTTATATAAAAAATAATAAAAACTAACTTAAAGTAATAAATTTATTTAATTTATTATAATATATTTTTTTGAGTTTGAAAAGTAATTTGATTAATACTTAAGAATTTTTACAGGATTTAGTAAAAATTTAAAAGTATTATATATTTATATATACGATTTAAAAAATAAAAATATTTGTCCAAACGATTATATGCATTATATTTATATTTATTATATTTTTTTTCATGTATTATGTGATTTAAGTAAAAATAAATATGACAAATTTTATTAAATTAAAATATAAGAAAAACCCCTCATATGAGGGGTTTTTTATTATTTTTCTGTTAATGTAACTGTTTTTAACATATCAGATACGTTTTCGTGGTAGTTTCCTACTAATTTTGCTTCTTCAGTTTCTAATTCAAAAGGCATATCATGAAGTCCGGAAAAACCAATTACAATATTGTCCTGTCGAAGAATTTCTGTAGGAACGGGCATTTGTGTAGGGTCCATTTTGTCATATTCTTCTTCTGTAAAAAATTCAAACATTCCAATATTCGATATATGGTTATCTCTGTTAAATGTAAGAAGATATACTGGATAATCTTCTAATGATGTAAATTCTACATAGCTGTCTAACTCATTAGGAATAGCTAAACTTAAAGTGTATGTTTTATTGTTAAAATCTACATCGACACTTTTTTGTGAATAATTTGAATTCGTAATATTTGAATAAGGAACGTCATTTGTTGTTTTTGCAAAAGCAGTGAAACAAATTACTCCAAAAACAAGTATTAAAGTTATAATAAGTGTTTTTGTTGGTTTTTTATAATTTAAAATATTAGAAATTCTTCTCTTGGTGCTGTATTCACCGAAGCTTACTGTAGCTGTTTCAAAAATATGAGGTGAGGAAGCCATTTTTAATAAAGACATAAAATAGTCTTTTTTAATTTGTTTTCCAAAATGTTTAATTACTTTTGTATCACAGCTGCATTCTATATCTTCTGATAACATAAAATAAGCAATCCATACAAAAGGGTTATACCAGTTTAGAATCAAAATAAAATAAGCGATAGTTTTTATAATATTATCTTTTCGTTTTATATGAATTTTTTCATGAAGTAAGATATATTCTTTTTCATTTTCGCTTAAATTTGCAGGGATATAAATTTGGGGTTTAATCCAACCTAATACAAAAGGAACAGTTGTTTTATTTGAAATAAAAATACTATTTGAACTTTTAATTTCATTTTTAAGCAATTTTTTAAGCTTAAAGATTTTAAAGATATTAATAAAAAATAGTATTAAAAATCCTAAGATCCAAATTATAAAAAATATATTATATTTTGGAGTTTCTAAAACTTCTTGATTAGGAATAAGACCGGCAGAAACAGCTTTAAAACCATTTATAATAGGGAACGAGAGTGTATCGTTTGTTTGGTTTGCTGCAACTGAATTATTAAATAAGAAAGAAAAATCTATTTCTGCCGGACAGACTAAATTAATAAAAACAATTATCCATGCAATATAGAAAAAAGAATGCGGAATTTTTTTAAAAAAAGTACGCAAGAGGATTATAAATAAAATTAATCCTATAGACTCGATACTCTGCTTGAGCAGAACAAAAAATATGCTTTCCATTTTTAGTCCTCCTCATAAGATTCAATCATTTCTTTAAGTTTTAAAATTTCTTTTTTAGAAAGTTTACGTTTTCTTGTAAAAGCTGCGAAAAAATCAGGAAGAGAACCATTAAAATTAGTATCTATAAATTTACAGCCTTGTGATGACAAATATTCATTTTTAGATATTAAAGAAGTAAGAATGCTTTTTTCATTTTTAAAAATATTTTTTTCTTCTAAGCGTTTTAAAATTGTATATGTAGTTGATTTTTTCCAATTTAAAATTTTTTCACATTCGAGAACGAGATCTTTTGAAGACATAGGCTCATTTTCCCATATAATTTCAGCAACTTTTTCTTCAGCTTCTGTCATTTTTTGAATCATAATTTTTTATATCACCCCATTAAAGAAAGAGTCTGCATTTTGTAGATTAATTTTAGTTTACAATGTGTAGACTAAAAAGTCAATTCCTTATTTCTTAAAATTATCTTTCGAAATTTATTTGATATTTTCACTATATTTTATATATGATTAATATTTAATAATTTATTTGAATATTTTTAATGTTTTGATATAATGAAAAAAAGGAGGAGTTATGAAAGTATATTATATTTATCACAGCGGATTTTTTGTAGAATTAAATAACCATTATCTACTTTTTGACTATTGGAAAAAAGAAATTCCTAAGCTTGATCCAAATAAGCCTTTGTATGTTTTTATATCTCATAATCATTATGATCACTATAATCCTGAAATTTTAGAATTAGTAAACTATTATAAAAATTGTAAAGTAATTGCTTGTGGAATAAATAATGATAATTACTATAAAATTAGTGAAAGTGAAGATTTGGAAATTGATGATATAAAAGTAAAATCATTTAAGTCTACTGATATAGGAGCAGCATATTTAGTAGAGGTTGAAGGTTTAAATATTTTTCATGCAGGAGATTTAAATGTATGGTTTTGGGACGGTGATAGTGAAGAACAAAAAAGTATAATGTATCAGAATTATATTTCTGAGATAAAAAAACTTCAAAATGTAAATATAGATTTGGCTTTTTTAGTATTAGATAGCCGCCAGAATGAACAGGATTCTTTACTGGGAATAGATTTATTTAACGAAATAACTAATACAAAAATGATTTTCCCAATGCACTACAGTTTTGATGAGGATTTAATGGAAGAACGTTTAGAAAAGCTTAAATATAAAGATAATATTATTAATACAAGGAGGAATAGTGTTTATGAATTTTAAAATGGTACATGAAAATTATAATGTAAGCAATTTAGATGATTCTTTAAAATTTTATGAAGAAGCTTTAGGTTTAAAAGAATCAAGAAGAATAGAAAACGAAAATTTTACTATTGTGTATATAAAAAATGAATTAAGTGATTTTGAGTTAGAGTTAACATGGTTAAAAGACCATCCTCAAAAATATAATTTAGGTGAATGCGAATTCCATTTAGCTTTTATAACAGATGATTTTGAAGGAGCTTTGAAAAAACATAAAGAAATGGGTTGTGTATGTTTTGAAAATAAAGAAATGGGCATATATTTTATAGAAGACCCTGATGGATATTGGTTAGAAATTGTACCTCAAAACAAATAAAAATAATTACAAATTTAATTTTATGATATTAAGGATAGTAATACTAATAAAGTATGCTATCCTTTTTTTAAAATTTATTATTTGTGAAATATAAACTAAATAATAATATAAAAATTATATTAACTAAGCTTTAGCAATATTTAAAAATACTCTCATATCCGGATTTTTACAAGCATATAAATAATCAAGAACATCTCAGGAGAGTGCATTTTTTGAAAACATATATTGAAGAGCGAGCCATGGAAGTGGCAAAATTTATAATCTCAAGCAATGCTACAGTAAGAGAGACTGCCAAACGTTTCGGTGTAAGCAAATCTACTATACATAAAGATATTACCGAAAGGGTTGAAATTTTAAACAAGGAGCTTGCAAAACAGGTTAGAAAAGTGCTTGAAACAAATAAAGCGGAAAGACATATAAGAGGAGGGCTTGCGACTAAGGAAAAATATTTACATAAAAATGAGTAAAATAAAAGATATTTAAAATTTTGCGTCAAAGTTTATTTAATAATAAATTTTGACGTGTTTTTTTGTATATAGTTAAAAATTATACATTTATTAGTTGTCATATTGTTTTATTTTGTTAAATTTATTAATTTATTATTTGGTATTAATTAATATATTTTTTGGTAAAAAAAGTTTTTGTGTAAAAAAGATTTAAATAAACAATTTAGTAATTATAAAAATAAATAAACTTGTTTTTTTATAAACAAAAATATTGATATTGATCAATATTTTTGATATACTTATGAAAATTTTATTGTATTATTTACATATTATGTATAATTATAGCAAAATATGAGTATTAAAATATAAGACATTAATATTTTATAATACGCTCAAACAGGTATTAGACTTTATAAACTTAGGGCTTTACAATACATACATAGGCAAAAGGAGTTCATTTTTATAAAAAGTTCACCGTTTAACTTGGTATGATGATATTGGAAAAGCTTCGCAAAGTTATGAGTAAAACAAGCACAGAAGAATCATTCAAACAGTGCGGATGATACCGACGAAAATATGCATGCGGCTGCTCGATATGCGAAGAAATATGAATTTTAATTCATTTTTTCTTTTATCATCGTATGGGTATTGGCAAGTATTTATTTTGAAAATATTATTATGGGAAGGTTATAGTATTTTCAATTAAATTATTAAATATTGTATTAAATATTGTATTAAAAAAGAGGGGGATTTTTTAAAAATGAACAAATTTATTTTTATGGGTAAGCCTATGAGTTTAAGACGATTTTTTACTTATGTCATTGGGCTTTTTTTCATGAGTTTAGGTATCGCTTTTGCCGTAAATTCTGATTTTGGAGTTTCTCCAGTTACAACTTTACCATATGTTGTAAGCAGAATTTTGGGCATTAGTGTAGGTACAGGAACTTGGGTTGCTTATGGATGTTATATTATAATTGAAGCTTTGATTTGTCGTAAAAACTTCAAAATGATTTATATTTTACAGTTTCCTGCAGCTGTAATGTTTGGATATTTTACAGATTTCAGCAAATGGCTTATTGCTCCTTTAGGAATGCCACAGTCATGGGTTTTCCAGTTACTTTATGTATTAATAGGGGTTGTAATTGTTGGTTTAGGTCTTATGGCATATTTGGAAGCGGACATTATGGCAATTCCTCCAGATGCACTTGCAGTTGTAATTGCTGATTTAGTTAAAAAACCATTAGGAAATGTAAAAAGAATTTTTGATTTTTCTATGGTTGGAATTTCTCTTATTCTTTCATTAGTATTTTTACATAGTTATCAGGGGCTTTGGATAGGAACTATTATTGCCGCTTTTGGAGTTGGAACAATGCTTAAGTTTTGGAGTAAGCTTTTCCGTCAAAAATTAAAAATGTTCTTATGGGGAGAACATGAACGTCATGCAGAAAAAGCTCGCCAGTTAGAATTAAGCTGATTTTAATTGTAAATATAAAATTTAATAAACAAAAATTTAAAGGATTATCTTTGGGGTTTATCCCGATTGATAGTCCTTTTTTATTTTCAAAAATTATAAGTAAGTTTGTATATACATAAAAAATTTCAAATTACATTTTTTGAAAAATTAAATATAAACCATATTTTGATGTATTATAACTTTTTACTACAATAATCAATAAAATATATAAAAAATTATTTATTTTGTCAAAATAAAATATGATTTTATTTAAAATATAAAAAAATGCCTCAATTTTAAGGCTTTTTGTCGGGTTTTATATATATTCTTTAATGCTTTAAATAAAAAGAGCCAAAAGTACCATTGAGTAAATTTGAGGTTATATTATAATGAAGTCACAAAGAATTAATGGCATTAATTTAAAAGTAAATTAACAAAAATATAAAGATATTAATAAGGAGGTATGTAACATGTCTAGAAGAATTAATCTTAACTATACTAAAAGGGATACTTTGACACCAAAAGTAAAAGAAGCAAAAGAAAAATTATTTGCAGCAGAACCACATATTGATACACGTAAACTTGTTATAGAAACAGAAATTTATCAAAAATATGGTTTTACAAAAAGCCCTAATATGCTTAAAGCTATGGTATTTGATAGATTAAGCCGTGAGAAAAAAGTATGGGTAGACGAAAACCCTATTTGTGGTCACTTAACAGACTATGTTTACGGAAGTTACTTCCAGCCTTTCAGAGAATTTGAATGGGCAATTGATAGAGATGAATTTGCATTACAGAGAGGTTCTGCATATGCGACAGAAGAAGAAAAAGAAATTATCAGAAAATGTGGTGAATATTGGGTAGGAAACGCAGTTAAAGACCGTGTACGTCCAATCATTCAGAGCCGTTATGGACTTGATGTTCAGGAATTAATTGATATCGGTGTTGGCTTAAACTTTGATGACGACATGGGAACAACAACATTCCCAGATCATGACACTGTAATCAACAAAGGTTTAAATTACATAATTGAAAGATGTAAAGATTATCAGTCAAAATTAAAAATTTGGAATGTTGATCACCCAGACCCATCAGCAGGTGAAGTTCCAAAAGAAGATACATTTAATACAGCAATAAGTCCTATGCCGGACTACAAAAAATGGGAATTCTATGAAGCTTGTATTATTTCTTGTGAAGCTTTAATTCATCAGGCACATAGATATGCAGAAGCAGCAAGAGAAGCTGCAGCAGTTGAAAAAGACCCAGAACGTAAAGCAGAACTTGAACAAATGGCTGAAGCTTGTGATTGGGTACCAGCAAATCCTGCTCGTACATTTAAAGAAGCAATCCAGTCATTATGGTTCATCACAATGGGTGGATGGCAGAACTTATGTATGACAGTTGACCATGCACCACTTCGTTTCCCACAGTATATGTACCGTTGCTATAAAGATGATATCGAAGCTGGACGTATCACAGATGACGAAGTAATCGATTGGATCCAGTACTGGTTCTTAAAAGTAAATACTCAGAACTTTGTTATGTCTCCTGAGTTAGCATTATGGAACTCAAGCCGTATTGCTCAGCAGCTTACACTTGGTGGTTTAGATCCTAAGACTGGCGAAGATGCTACAAACGAATTAGACTATTTAGTAATTGAAGCACAGCGTAGAGCTCAGTGTCCAGAACCATTATTAGCTGTTATGTATCATAACAAATTATCACATAAATTCCTCGTTAAATGTGCTGAGCTTGTTGCAACAGGTATTGGCCAGCCATCATTCCATGGCCAGGAAGTTGCTATGAAACGTCGTTTACTCCATGAAAGCGGACCTATTGAAGATATCCGTAATCAGGCTGTTTCAGGTTGTGTACAGTCAGTTATACCTGGTATGACAGACGGTGCTTGGGAAGCTCGTTTCAATATGTATAAACCACTTGAGTTTATGTTATCAAATGGTGTTGATATTAAGAGTGGAAAACATATAGGACCGGCTTTCGGAGATCCATGTGAATGTAAAACATGGGAAGAATTTTATGCTCAGTTAATTAAATATTATGAATATTGGGTAATTATTTGTCGTGACATTTCTACATTAGAATGGAACGTAATGAGAGACTTCCCTTGCCCATTACTTTCAGCTGTTACATATGACTGTCTTGCAAGAGGTATGGACGTTGTAGACGGTGGTGCAAGATATAACTGGGGTGACGGTGTATGTATTTCCGGTAACGTAGATACAACAAACTCATTGGCAGCTATCAAAAAACTTGTTTATGACGATAAAGTTATCACAATGGATCAACTTGTAAAAGCAATCAAAGCTGACTGGGTAGGATATGAAGATATTCAAAATCTTTGCTTGAAAGCTCCTAAATATGGGAATAACGATGATTACGTAGATGATATCGGACGTCAGTTACATGCAGACTTTGCAGAAATTCATAACCGCAGACCAGACTATATGGGACGTGAAACAATCACTCCTTCAGCATATTCAGTTACAGGACATTATCCATTTGGTATGAGAAGCTGGGCTTCACCAGACGGAAGAAAAGCTGGTATGACATTTACAGACGCAACACTTTCTGCAACACCTGGTACAGATAAGAGTGGTCCAACAGCTGTTATTAAATCAGCAGTTAAATTAATTGACCCTGTAGTATATGGTTCTACTCACTTTAACATGAAATTCCACCCAACAGCTTTAGAAGGTAGAGAAAATATTGATAAATTCCTTGACCTTATTAAGACATACTTTGACGAAGGTGGTTACCAGATTCAGTTTAACTGTGTAACACAGGAAAAATTATTAGAAGCTAAAAAGAATCCGGAAGAAAACAAAGACTTAATCGTTCGTGTTGCCGGCTTCAGTGCTTACTTTGTAACATTAGCGCCACCTGTACAGGATGAAATTATCGAACGTACCAGCCATACTTGGTAATTTTTCAATAATATTATTTTAACAACGGGGGGATATGTTATGAGTGATTTAAAAGCTATTATATTTAACATTCAAGGTTTTTCTATTCAAGATGGACCTGGTATAAGAACAACAGTTTTTTTCAAAGGGTGTCCGCTTAGCTGTAAGTGGTGTGCAAACCCTGAATCTCAAGTATTTAAATCCGATATCATTCATGTTCCTACTAAGTGTACACATTGTTTTCGCTGTCTAAGCTTTTGCACAAAGGGAGCTGTTAAGCTCCCTGATGAAATAGGAGGAAATCCTATATTTGATCACAGTATTTGTGTAAACTGCGAGGATCAGGATATGTGCGAACATTCATGCTACTCCGCAGCCATTGAAAAAGTTGGGAAAAATATGACAGTTGATGAAGTAATGGACATTCTTTTAGATGATGAACCATTTTTCCGTAAATCCGGCGGGGGTGTGACAGTGTCCGGTGGAGAACCTATGGTACATCCGGAGTTTGTTAAAGAGCTTTTTATCGAATGTCAGGATAATTATATACATACAGCAATGGAAACCTGCGGGTATGTGGCATGGGATGTGTTTAAAGAAGTATTAAAATATACAGATTTAGTACTTTATGATATAAAACATATGGATCCGGAGATACATAAAGAGCTTACAGGCGTAACAAATGAGGTTATACTTGAAAATCTCCGCAAAATAGTAAGCGAAACAAGCACAGAAGCAATTATTCGTATACCGGTAATTCCTGGTGCAAATGATACAAACGAAAATATGCATGCGACCGCTCAATACGCTAAAGAAATAGGCATAAGAGAAGTTCATATCCTTCCATATCATCGTATGGGTATGGGTAAATATATAGGTTTGGGAATAGAATACCCACTTGGAGAGAGTGTAGAATCTCCATCAAATGAACGTATGGAAACTATTCGTGATATTTTCAGATCTTATGGACTTATTTGTAAAATTGGCGGAACAGAAAAGGGGGATTCTAAATAATGAGTAATGTAAAATTTTTAGGAAAACCCATGACTATAAAACGCCTTGTCATATATGTTATTGGTTTGTTTATAATGAGTTTAGGGATTGCGTTTGCTGTCAATTCTGATTTTGGAGTTTCTCCTGTTACGACATTGCCATATGTTGTAAGTAGAATTTTAAACATTAGTATTGGTACAGGTACATGGGTTGCGTATGGATGTTATATCATAATTGAAGCTATTGTATATCGTAAAAAATTTAAACTTATATATATTTTGCAGTTTCCGGCAGCGATTATGTTTGGTTACTTCACTGATTTCAGCAAATGGCTGATTTCACCTCTTGGTATACCAAATGTATGGTATATACAGTTAATATTTGTTATAATAGGTGTAATAATACTCGGTTTGGGTCTTATGGCATATTTAGAGGCAGATATTATGGCAATTCCACCTGATGCATTGGCAGTTGCTTTTGCTTGGTTGGTAAAAAAACCTTTAGGAAATGTAAAAAGAATTTTTGACCTTTGTATAGTTGCAGCATCTTTAATTCTTTCCTTAGTATTTTTACATAGTTATCAAGGTATTTGGATCGGAACCATAATAGCTGCACTTGGTGTAGGAACAATGCTTAAGTTTTGGAGTAAGCTGTTCCGTGAGAAATTAAAAGTTTTCTTATGGGGAAAACAGCCTGAACAATTAGAACAGACAGTTGAGGCTTCACTTAATTAAATAAGTAATTACATATAATAGTAAAATTTTAAGCAATTAAAGCAATTAATTAAATATAGTAAGGGGTTATCACTTACTTGAAATTTTCACAAGTATGATAACCCTTTGCGTGCTGAACGAGATAAAAGTAACCTTGTGTCTGATTTAATGATAAAGTGGGTGGAAAATATGTTTTTAATAGCACATAATCAAGTAATCTTACCAAAACGTTATTTCGGTGATATAGTACCGGGAGTTGAAGAATTGTCTAATACAGTAGGGGCTACATTTCTTAATAAACTTATTTTAGATGAGAATAACAGACCTATTGAACATAATAAAGCAATTTTTTCTGATAAGCCGGTAACTCGTATTGTACTTATGCATTTTTCAGATGAAAAAATGTTCAACCAATTCTGGGAAGCAAAAAAAAGACAAGATTTATGGCTTATAGGTAAAAACTATGCTTATTTTTGTGATGCTATAGTTAACATTGAAGATATAAAAAATCTTGGAGACATAAAAACACCAGAAATTGTCACAAATAAATCAGATGAAGAAGAGGAAGAAAAGATTTCAAGTATTAAAATACTTAAAAAACATGGCTTTTCTGACAGAGAAGCAGAAGTTATGTATTGGCTGTGCCAAGGAAAAAGCAATGGAGATATTGCAATTATTTTAAACTTAAGTTTAAGCACAGTAAAAAAACATATTTCAAATATTTTTGATTTGATGGGAGTAGAAAACAGGTCATCTGCAGTTGCTATAGCTTTGGAATTGATTTCTGCTCAAAAATCTAAAATTTATCTTGTATTTTAATAGACTTATAATAAGGTGGGCTTAGTATGATTAAGATAACAAAAGAAGGATTTAATATGCTTGAAACATTTTTTGCCCCTAAGGGACAAATAAATTTTAAGATTGTACATTTAAAACCTACTTGTAACGCATGCAGAGATGAGTTAAGACTTGTTCCGGGAGAACCGGAACCAAATGATGAGATTTTTTTAGAGTATGGATATATGTTTTTTGTAGATAAAAAACTTATGGAACTTGCAGAATGCATTACTATAGATGCTGCAAGAGATATACCTATATTAACAACCAAAAGATCAATAGATTTAAGAGAACGTGTTTGATTTTTTAGGGAGATGATGTATAATGGGAAAAGAAAATTTAAATAAAAAAATATTAGATTTTATAAAAGAAACAGGAATGTTTTTTTATGCAACTACAGAAGAAGGCATGCCTAGAGTTCGTCCTCTTGGTTACATAGAAGAAATTAAAGATGAACTTATTATTGCTATTAGCAATACAAAAGATATGGCTAAACAAACTTTGGCAAAACCTGATTTTGAGATTTGCGCAAGTACACCGGAAAAATGGCTTAGAATTAAAGGAAGAGCATATCCGGTTTCAGATAAAGAAATACTCTCAAAAGTTTTGGAGTGTCCTATTTTTAAAGGACGTTTAACAGAAGAAACAGTTGGGGCGTTTTATCTTGAGCTTGAAAAAGTGGAATATTTTACACTTTTTGGTGAATATTCCTGTTTAAAATGATTTTTTTCACAGAAAGGGAGCATACATATGGCAAAAGAAGTAAATAAGGAAGTATTTGAGGTACTTCCTGTACCGCAGGCAGTTTCCAGATTTGTTATTCCATCATTAGCAAGTATGCTTATCACAATAATATACAGTTTGGCGGATACGTTTTTTGTCGGTATGCTTAATAACCCATCTCAACTTGCAGGGCTTACTGTAGCTTTTCCGTATTATCAGTTTTTGAATGCTTTTGCAAGTTTGTGGGGGATAGGTACAAATAGTGTAATGTCCAGAGCTCTTGGAGAAAAAAATTATGATAAAGTTTCAAGAGTTTCGTCTCATGGCTTTTGGGGCGCATTAATATTTATGGCAATAATTTGTGCACTTTTTTTCATATTTGAAAAACCTCTCCTTTATGCAGCAGGGGCAAGTGATCAATCTTTTGTATCAGCATCATCTTATATGATGATAGTTTTTGTTATTGGTGGTATTCCTACAGTTTTATCCATAGTAATAAGCAATTTGCTCAGAGCAGAAGGTCATGCAAAAATAGCGAGCAGAGGTCTTATGCTTGGAGGTCTTTTGAACTGTATACTTGACCCTATATTTATTTTTGGTGCAGATATGGGAGTTGCAGGAGCTGCTATAGCTACTCTTATTTCAAACTGTGTATCTTTGATATTCTTTATTATTGTGTATATAAGAATAAAAGAAACTTCTTATATAACTCTTACACCTTTTAAAGGCGGACTTTCGTGGAAGCTTTTAAAAGATATTGTGTTAGTTGGTCTTCCTTCCGGATGCCTTACAGTACTTGGGGCAACAGGTTGTATTATACAAACATCGCTTTATTCTTTGTACGGAGATGCGGCAGTAGCAGGCTGGGGAGTTGTTAACCGTATAAGTTTTATCTCCATTTATACTGTTCATGGTGTTGGACAGGGTGTTTTACCTCTTATTGGTTATAACTATGGTGCTAAAAACTTTAATAGAGTAAGGGCTGTAAATAAATATGCTATAGGATTAACAGAAATACTTTCGTGTATCATAATGGTTCTTTCTCTTATATTTAGTGCAGCAATAGTAAGAGTATTTATTAATGATGCAGATACAATACAGGCCGGAGTCATAATTATGAGGCATTATATGCTTTCTACACCGTTTATGGCCATTATACTTTTGGTAAGCACTCTTTGTCAGGCTGTAGGCAAGTGGCAATATTCACTTATCATGCTTGCTATTCGCCAGCTTATTTTTAATATACCTATAACATTCCTTTTGAATGGACTTTTTGGTATGAAAGGTGTCGCAAGCGGACAACCGACAACTGATGTAATATGTCTTTTTGGCGCACTTTTTGTTTTCTATTTGTTAAATAAAAATATGAAAAAAGAAGAAGCTTATATATTAAAAAAACAGTAAATTTTTAAAATTAAAGGATATTTGAAAGGGGGAGAATTATGGATATTAAAAAAATACTTGAAAAAGCAGATGCATTATTTATTGAAGAAAGACAAAAAGAAGCAGTAGCATATCTTGAAGAACAATCAGATATAGCAAAAGAACAAGGTGAATGGCAAGCTGAACTTACTATGATTAATGAGTTAATGGGATATTACCGCAGTATCAGCGTTTATGAAAAAGCATGGTCATTTGCAAACAGAGCTATAGAAATTACAGAAGAACACCATATTGCAGATACAATAGAAGGTGTTACTACATATTTGAATGTAGCTAATATATATAGAGCATGTGGGGATACTCAAAAGGCAATGAGCCTTTATAAAAAAGTAGAAGATATATATTTAAAAGAAGGTACGGAAAAGGATTATAAGGTAGGGGCTTTATACAATAATATGACAGTTGCTTCATTGGAGCTTGGAAAAGATGATGATGCTATGAAATATTCAGAAAGTGCTCTTGATGTGTTTAAAAATATTGAAGAGGCATGGGACGAGTGTGCAACTACCTACAGCAATCTTGTTGGGGCATTATTAAGAAAACAAAATCCTGATATAGAAAAAGCAAATGAATATATGGATCTTGCTTTAAAACTCTTTGAACAAAATGGCGGAAGCCCTCATTACTGTAGTGCTTTGGCAATGAAAGCCTATATTGTTTATTTAAAAAAGGACTTAAAAGGTGCTTTGGAAATATATGAAAAGGCAATGAAAGAAACTTTAAGATATTATGGTAATAATGTAGATTATAAACGTCTTGAAAATAATTATAATCATGTTAAAGCATTATTGGAAAAACAAAAATAATAAATTTTTACATTGAAATAATAGCTTTCTATGGCAATTTATCATAGGAGGCTATTTTTTTATAGCATTGCATTTAATAAAAATTAAAAAGTAGTAAAATTCAATAAAAACATGTGTGGATTTTAAAAATT
>CALWSX010000168.1 GCA_944384285.1 uncultured Lachnospiraceae bacterium | reverse complement strand
ATACCAGGTGCAAGTGCAAAAGGATAATTTGAAAAAGCTGCCATTAAAAGTGTTGCTATACATGAAGAAAGTGCTGTAGCTGTAAATATAGCTCCACTATCCATTCCTGTAGCCCCAAGTACAGATGGGTTAACGGCAAGGATATAAGCCATTGTCATAAAAGTTGTAATACCTGCTAAAACTTCAGTTTTTGCAGTAGTATGATTTTTTGAAAGATGGAACGTTCTCTCAAGCAAACCATTCATTTTTAAATTCCTCCCTTTTCTCCATAAATCTCTTATTTCGCATTATCAGAGTATATAAATTTTTTTCTTCTGTCAATATTTTTCTTAATATTTTCTTAAGATAGCTAAAACCCCATAAAGTCATAAAAAACTATAAATTTTATCAAAGTTTTACACATTAAAGTTTGCAAGGCTTTATTAATTAACTTATTTTTACCTACATATTATTTGTTAAAATACAATATATCCAAAAATCTTATTATAATTTGTTTTTAGTTTATACTATTTTGATATAAATTATATAAAAACATTAAATTAAATATATAGTTATATCACAAACAAAAAAGTGGGTAAAAACCCACTTTTTTAAATTTATATTATAAATGAATTTCTGTACCGCTTTCGCCTCTAAGAGCAAGAGGAGCTTTGTCAAGAGAAGCAATGATAGCTTTTCTTCCTTCTTTTGATTTAGCAAATGCCATAGCAGCTTTAACTTTTGGAAGCATGCTTCCTGGAGCAAAGTGACCTTCGCCACATAATTTTTCTGCTTCGTCTACGCTGATTTTGTCAAGTTCTTTCTGATCTGGTTTACCAAAGTTGATAGCTACTCTGTCAACAGCTGTTAAGATGAAGAGGTAATCTGCATCTACGATTTCAGCAAGTTTTGATGAAGCGCTGTCTTTATCAATAACAGCTGGAACTCCGTGAAGTTCGCCATCTTTTTCGATAACTGGGATACCGCCACCACCAACTGTGATAACTACACGGCCTTTTTCAATTAAGTCTTTAACGATATCTTTTTCAACAACGTCGATTGGGTATGGAGAAGCAACTACCTGTCTGTATCCACGTCCAGCGTCTTCTACCATTGTGTAACCTTTTTCAGCTGCAATTTTGTCAGCCTGTTCTTTTGTATAGAAAGCACCGATTGGTTTTGTTGGGTGTGAGAAAGCCTGATCGTTTTCATCAACGAGTGTCTGTGTAATTAATGTTACAGCAACTTTATCCATGTTTCTTTTTTTGAATTCGTTGTGTAAAGCGTTCTGTAAATGGAAACCAATATATCCCTGGCTCATAGCGCCACATTCTGGGAATGGCATATCACTTTTAATTTTTTCTGCTTCTGCAGCAACAGACATACCTAAGTTGATCATACCAACCTGTGGTCCGTTACCATGAGCTACTACAACTTCGTTTCCTTCTTCAATAAGGTCAACGATAGGTTTTACTGTGTTTTTAATAAGTTCGATCTGTTCATAAGGTGTGTTTCCAAGTGCGTTTCCGCCGAGAGCGATTACTATTCTTGACATTTAGTTTCCTCCTGTTCAAATATTAATTATTTTATAAATTTTAGTATTTTTTATATAATTACAAAGCTTTTGAATGCTTGTATTTTTTTCTATTTTAATTTATAACACGAGCAGCCACTTATAGACTGCCCGTGCATAGGAATTTATTAAACAATTCATGACAAATTATACTATAATCTTTTTTTTATTGCAAGCGTTTTATAGTGTAACTTTCTACAAATTGCAAACTATATTTTTGTATTTATATACAAATACGATATAAGGATTAATTGATTTATTTTGATTTAGATAGTTTTATTGATTTGATTGATTTATATTTTATTTTTCGATTAATAAATTATTATGATTTAAATGTTTTTACTAAAATTAAGCTATAATCACATTTTCATTAAGCTTTTGGCTGCTGCTGTGTAATACAGTGAATGTTTCCGCCGCCGTATACAACTTCCCATGTGTCAACACCAACAACTTTGTGGTCTGGGAACATAGCCTGAATCTGTTCAAGAGCAAGTTTATCGTTTTCATCACCATACTGAGGAACGATAACACCATTGTTTGTAATTAAGAAGTTCATGTATGAAGCGATACAAATATCACCATCTTCACGTGGAAGTGTACCTTCTACTGTGTCAATTGTAAAGTCACCTTTGATTGTTACATAGCCTTTTGGCATGCAAAGTTTGTGAACTTTAAGTTTTCTACCTTTAGCATCAGTAGCTTCTGATAATGTTTTATAAGCGTCCTGACATGCCTGATAAAATACGTTATTTTCATCTTCTGTCCAAATACAAGCAACTTCACCTGGACGAATGAAGCAAGCTACGTCGTCAATATGACCATTTGTTTCTTCTGGGTCAATACCATCTTTTACCCAAAGAACTTTATCTACATTTAAATATTCTTTAAGCATATCTTCAATTTCTTCTCTTGACATGTGAGGATTTCTGCCTTCGCTTAATAAGCACATTTCTGTTGTAAGAACTGTACCTTCACCGTCAACGTGAATTGAACCACCTTCAAGAACAAAGTCAGGTGTTCTATATGAATCAATACCTTCGATTTCACAAACTTTCTGAGCAACTGCATCATCATTTGCCCATGGGAAGTATAAACCGTCTACAAGACCGCCCCATGCGTTGAATGACCAGTCACAACCTCTAATTTCACCTTTATCGTTAATAACGAATGTTGGGCCACAGTCACGGATCCAAGCATCATCGTTAGAAATTTCAACCACTCTGATGTTTTCAGGGAGCATATAACGGCAGTTAGCATACTGAGCATTTGAAACACAAACAGTAACAGGTGTAAATTCGCTGATTGCTTTAGCTACATTTGTAAAAGCTCTCTGAGCAGGTTTAGCACCGTCTCTCCAGTTGTCTGGTCTTTCAGGCCAAAGCATCCATACTCTGTCTTGTGGTTCCCATTCAGCAGGCATTCTGAAACCGTCTTTTCTTGGTGTACTATCAATTCTTTTTGCCATAATAAAAGCACCTCCGAATAAAATTGTTTTATAATAATAGTATAGTTGTGATATTTGATAACAGGGAAATACCTATTGGTATTTAGTATTTCCCATTGTTATAGACTTTTATTAATTTTTTTCTAAATCCATTAAAAATTTTATTTGTTTGTCAGATTTTTTTATAATACATATTATGTGTACAATTTTTGTCAGATAAAGTATATGTTTTTTTATTTTTTAACTTTTAAAACTTTAATAATAATTTCACCTATAAGGATAAATATAATAGCTCCGATTGTAATTGGTAATGTAGCAGCAAGTGTTTCGCTATCAAAACTTAAAGGAATAGCAACAAAGATTAAAGAAATAATAATCATAATCATAGGAACAATTGCTAATACTGTTAAGAAACCTTTTCCGCCTGAAACTTTGAATGGTCTTTCTGCATCTGGATCGATTTTACGAAGTTTTAAGAATGCTGGGAATACCATTAAGTATGAAAGTAAGAACATTACAAGGTTAAGAGCGAAGAAGCTCCAGAATAAATCCTGGTTTGGAATAAATGGTGCAGCAATAACAACGATTGATGCAACAATACCATTCATAATAGCAGGGCCGATTGGCATCTGATTCTTTTTGCTTTCTTTTGAGAAAACTTTTGGTAAATGACCATTGTCAGCAGCATATTTTGCAACGCTGTTTACACCTAAAGACCATGAAATCATGTTTCCGAAAAGTGTAATAAGGAAAAGAATTGCCATAACATTAATAAACATGCTGTTTGTCTGGCCTGTTAATAACTGAAGGCTGTCGATAAGACCACTGCTTGTGCTGATCTGTTCTGTAGGAATAGCAACACCAATACCGAATGCTGAGAAAATATAAATAGCTGCAATTACTATACCACCAACAACAATAGCCTGTGGAATCTGTTTTTTAGGATTTTCCATATCGCCTGCAAATGTACAAACAACCTCAAATCCTAAGAAGTTAAAAAGAATAACTGAAATAAATGATAAACTGTTAATATCAAATGATGGTAATAATGATGCTACAGTATATTCGTTAGCAACACCACGTGTTGCTGCAACATAAACACCAAGACCACCTACTACAACAGCAAGTAAAACTTTGATAACTGCTGATCCGTTTAAGATCCAAGCACTGTCACATACAGGGAAGAAACTTAAACCAACAACTATCCAAATAAATGCAAGTTCTATTATAAGTGCTGGGAATGTACCTATTTCTGTTTGGAAAACTAATCCTAACATATCTGGGAAAATTACTGCGAGTGATGCCATCCAAAGTGGGAAGTTAATCCAATAATACCAAGATAATCTTGAACCCCATTTTCCACCAAAAGCTTTGTTTACCCAGTCATAAAGACCACCTTCACCATCATAAGTAGTACCTAATTCAGATGAAATGAGGCCATATGGAAGTAAGAATGTAATCATAAGGAAAATCCACCAGAAATACTGTGAATTACCAATAGCTGCAACAGGTGCAGCTGCTTCAGCAACGAAAACTATACAGATAACCGCAAGTATTGCGTCTATCAATCTAAATTTTTTCTTTTTTTCTGACATAAAGATCCCCACTTTCTACCCTATTTATGCATAGCCACTCTCCCTCAAAAATTTTAAGGGAGAGGACTTACATTTATATTTAATTAATATTTAAGTGTAGACATTAATTTTTCAAGTTCTGCTTTTGATTCTGCTTTTGCTTCTTCTGATTCTGGTTTAGCTGCTCTTGTAAGGAAGTATACAAGTAAACCTCTCATTGATGTAAGTCTGTTTTCTGCTTCATCAAATACGATTGAGTATTCGCTGTCGATAACTTCGTTAACAACTTCTTCACCTCTTGAAGCTGGTAAGCAGTGCATAAATTTAGCATGTGGAGCTGCTTTGTCCATCATAGCCTGTGTTACCTGGTATTTTGGATAGAAGATAGCCATTCTTTCTTCTTCTGAAAGTTCGTTGTCATATAATCCATACCAAACGTCTGTATATACGAAATCTGCATCTTTTAAAGCTACATCTTCATCATCTGTGATTAAGAATGAACCACCTGAAACTTTGCAGTTTTCTTCAGCAATTTTAATATGTTCTTCTCTTAACTGGTAACCTTTTGGTCCAAAGTGTACGAAGTTCATACCCATTTTTGTTGTGATCATCATAAGAGAAGCACAAACCTGTGTAGCGTCACCAACGAATACTACTTTACAATCTTCAAGTTTTTTGCCTTCTGGTAAATGTTCGATCATTGTGCAAAGGTCACCCATTTCCTGTGTTGGATGATTGTAATCGCTCATAGCGTTGATTACAGGAATTGAAGCATTGTTTGCTAAATCTACAACTGATTTATGTCTGTCAACACGTGCCATAAGAATGTCAACAAGTCTTGAAAGAACCATACTTGTATCTTCAATTGTTTCATGTCCGCCAAGCTGAATCTGGCCTGGTGCAAGATACTGAGCGTGTCCGCCAAGCTGTTCCATAGCTGTTTCAAATGAAACTCTTGTTCTTGTTGATGACTGCTGGAAGATCATACCTAATGTTTTGTTTTTAAGAAGCTGTGGATAGTAACCTGCTTTAATACATTTTTTAAGTGCAAGTGAAAGGTTAATGATTTCCATTAATTCTTCTTTTGTAAAATCTTGTGTTGTGATAAAATCTTTTGCTTTGCTCATAGTTTTGTTTCCTCCCTTAAATAGATAAGTTTTAATAATTTATATTTATTTTTAATTTAAAATTAAAAACATAGTAAGCATTTTTATTTTTTTATTTTTTAATAAGTAAGTAAATCATAACTTTTTATGCTTTAGCTTTAAAACTTCTTTTTTTAATATGTAATTAATGAGAAGCTCTTGCTTTTCAAATATCGCCTCTAATTTTTTTGTGTAGTATTTTTTTGTTATACGCAATAATTATTAGGAAGCTTTTTATATGAAGGCCTTCCTGATATGTTGTGCTTACATTTTTAAAGGTCTTCATATTTTTATCAGAAGCTTTTTTAAAAACATTTAAGCTTCTCATAAGTACATATTAATTTTTTTGAGGTTCTTTTAAGCTTTCACATTTGTTATTTTTGTTTTTCTAAGATGCTTTTGTGTCCTGCACCTTATGGCTTTACTTTACCACCCGTAATTCAAGTTTAAAATCAACTTTTGGCTTATTTTGACGCAAAAAAAGGATTAGTTAAATCTTTAACAATAGCGTAAAAATTACACCTTTCCTTATAACTTTTGTTCTAATCTTATATAAACTTATCTAAACTTTTATGCAAATTGACTATAATTTTTTGTATTTTATTTAATTCCTTATTTTTTTCTTAAATTATTTTTCTTTAAAAAAATTAAAAAAAATTCCTTAAAAAGGAATTTTTAATAAAGAATTAATCGAGTATTATTTTAATTTTATTTTAAAAATAGCATAAAAAAATTAGTGTATTTACCATATATTTACATTTTATATTATATATATACTATTATTTTTTATTAAACAAGTAGATTGAAATTTATACATAAAATAAATTTTATAGTTATGTTTAATAAAAACTGTAATATATTTACTCAATTTTACGTAATATTACATTATGCTTATTGCATACATACTTCATATATGATAAAATATTAACGGTAAGCTAAACTTTTAAAGGCTTAATTTTTTTATTGATTTTTTGATTTTTTTGATTTATTTTTATATAGATTTATATTGTTTTCCAAAAGTAAGAAAGTTTTAAACGCTTTTTAAAAGCAAAGAAGTAATAAGCTATAATTATTTATGTTGTCCCATTTATAAAATTGTTTAAGGAGAACGTCTTATGCAAATTGCTTTAGCTATATACAACTTTTTAATTTTGATGTTGTTTGCGGTTGCTCTGTCGGCTTCAATTCTTGCTCAGAAAAAAACAAAAAACAATATTTATTTTGTAATATCAATTATGTTTTTGTTCTATATATTTGATAATACACTAATTTATCTTACTGAACTATTTAATAACTTTGCAGAAACACATGATCAACTTTTGATTCATGTTCCATCATTTAAGCTTATAATTTTCACAGTAACCAATATTTGCTGGATGTATATTAACCAGATAATAATTGATGACGAAAATTCAATAAAACATTATTTTTGGGTAATAGTATGTGCTGTGTTTACTTCTATGGTTCCATTATTTTCAAATGGAGCTACGGAAATTTGGCTTTTCTTTACTCCTTGCCAGATATTCCTTTTTGGAGTAGCATTATACGGTTATAAAAAAATGAAAAAATATCCTGAGAAATATCTTTCATCTGTATACAAGGCATATAAAAAACTCCTTGTTATTACAATGGTTTTTTGTGTACTTATAGTTATAGAAGATACTATCGTGATTTTTAATTTTGATATATATGAAGATTTTATGGTAAAAGTTCATAACAGAAGCCTTACTGATGATATATTAAGCATTATTTATGCCGTTGCTTTTCTTAAACTTTTTATAAAATACGATCTTCAACCTACAGTTCCTGTAGAAAAGAATAGCCAAAATGAAATTTTTATACCAGCTTTTTCAAAAAAAGAAAATTCTTCATATGCTTCATATAATACTGATAAAAATATTGATGAAACACCTTCTGAATTAGAACAAATAAATTTACATGAAGAAAGTTTTACAGATTTACATGAAGAAAACTCTACAGATTCGTCTGAAGAAAACGAAGAAATTTTAGATTATAACGTTGAAAATTCTCCAGAAAATATCATGTTTAATAATTTCTGTAACAAGCACTTATTTACAGAAAGAGAAAAAGAAATATTTGAACTTATGATTCAAAATAAATCTAATCAGGAAATAAGTGATGAACTTTTTATATCAATTGGTACAGTAAAAACACATATCCATAATATTTATAATAAAGTTGATGTTAAAAAGAAAAGTTCTCTTATGATGAAATACTATACTTTTGAAAAAGAAAATAACACAAAATAAAAAGCACTCTTTGAGTGCTTTTTTTAAATTAAAATTATATATAAAAGAGCCAATATTATAAGTTGATGAATAATATAAATAATTAAAGTATGTTTACCTATTTTATTTAAAACTTTATTTCCATAATAGTACCAGACTTTATCATATTTTTTCATATATATCCCAAAAAAATATCCAGAAAATATCAGAAATATCCATGGAATAAGAGGATAATAGTCAGATGAATACATATAAAAAGGGGTAAGCCCTAAAATAAAATATACTATATTGCCCTTATCATTAGGCAATTCAGGATTTACAATATAAAAAACAAAAAATAATATAATAAAAAATACTATACTTTTTATACAAGGCAGCTTTTTTAAATATTTAGAAAGGAGACTTGTAATTATAAGAGATACCCCGAAAAAATGAAGTATTCCAAAAGATATTAACATATCAAGAAAATATGTAACAAAAGAAAATATTAAAGCAATCACTAAAAGCTTTATACCTCTTTTAAAATTACTTTTACTAAAATTACATGAAACTCCACTTATAAATATAAGTACTCCTACAAAACTGTCTCTAAATAAATTCATATAAGGAGAAGCTATAAAACTTATACCTATAGGAAAAATATATGTCAAATCATATATAAGGTGATATAGAACCACAAGAATTATACATACTCCTCTTATTGTATCAATAATATGATACCTCTTTTTAACATTCTCCATTTTCTTTAATCCTCAAAAAAAGATTTATATCCTGTTTTTTATAAGACCAATATTGCTCATGCTTATATATTTTTCATCAGCAACTATTATATGGTCAACAACATCAATACCCATCATATTAAATACCATAGTAAGATGAGTTGTTAAAGCAATATCCGCAGATGAAGGTACAAGACTTCCGGATGGATGATTATGTACAAATATTATACTTGAAGCTCTAAACTTTAATGCTTCTTCAACTACTTGTCTTGGGTTTATGTTTGTTTCATTAATTGTACCTTTGCTAATAAGAACACTTCCCAAAAGTCTTTTTGTATTATCAAGTGCTAATAAATAAAATTCTTCAACATCTTTATGCGAAAGTAAAGAAATAGCATATTCACCTGCTGCATCTTTGTTGTCAAGTTTCTTTGATATATTAAATCTTTCTTTGTTACATCTTCTCATTAATTCTGCTATCAGCGGAAATATCAAAGCTGTATTTGCAGTACAATTTAATCTATTCATAATATCTTCCGGTGAAGCAGAAAATACTTTTGATAAACTTCCATATTCATTTAAAAATTTATGTGCTAATGGATTAGTGTTTTTCATCGGAATACAATAATTTAAAATCATTTCTAAAAGTTCATGATCCTGAAATTGTTCTGCTCCATAATTCAAACATTTTTCACGCATTCTGCTTCTATGACCTTTATGGACATTTTCATTTTTCATATTTTTCTTCCTTTTAAAATTTATAGATACAGTATATCAATCACAAAAACTATTTTCAATATATAAAACTTTAATTTATTTTAAGTCACTAAAAAAACCACTTATAAATAAGTGGCTTTTTAAACTTAAGCCCGTATTAATACAATAAGTGTACTTTAATATTATATAAAAATTCCCGATAGCAAAAAAGAGGTTTTTTAAATCTTTTTTTTTACATTTTATTATTATATGGTCAAATTATTCATTATTCATAAAAATAAAAGCCACTTGTTTAATTACAAGTGGCTTTTTAAAATTAAAAATTATTCTTCTGTTGTTTCTTCAGCAACTTCTTCAGCTGGTGCTTCTTCAGCTGCAGCAGGCTCTACTAAAGCTTTGATTGAAAGGCTAATTTTTTTGTTTTCGGTTGTTACTTCTAAAACTTTTGCTTCTACTTCCTGTCCAATTTTAAGTTCATCTTCAGGTTTAGCAATGTGTTTTGTAGCAATCTGTGAAATATGGATAAGTCCATCTACACCAGGTTCAAGTTCTACAAAAGCACCAAATGGTACCATACGTACAACTTTACCTTTTACAACTGTACCAACAGCGTATTTTTCTGCTGCTGTAAGCCATGGGTTGCTGTTAACGTCTTTAAGTGAAAGAGAAATTTTTCCTTTTTCTTTATCAACATCAAGTACGATAGCTTCTACTTCATCACCAACTGAAAGAACTTCTGATGGTTTAGAAATACGTCCCCAAGACATTTCTGAAATATGAATAAGACCGTCTACGCCGCCTAAATCAACAAAAGCGCCGAAGTCTGTAAGTCTTGAAACTTTACCTTTAATTTTTGAAGAAACTTCGATATTATCGAATAATTTAGCTCTTTTTTCGTTCTGTTCTTTTGCAAGAAGGTCACGTCTGCCACCGATAATTCTACGTTTTCCTTTATCAAGCTCTAATTCAATAATATTGAATGTTAATTCCTGACCTTTGAAAGCATTTAAGTCTTCTACAAATTTATTTGACACCTGTGAAGAAGGGATAAACACACGAACACCGTTTACAATAGAAATAATGCCGCCTTTAACAACGTCTGTAACTACGCCTGTTACAGGTGTTTTTTCGTTGAAAGCTTTTTCAATGTCTTCCATACCTTTCTGAGCTTCAATACGTTTTTTGGAAAGAAGTACGTTTCCATCTCCGTCGTTTACTCTAACAACAAAAACTTCAATTTCGTCTCCTGATTTTACTACCTGGCTTGGGATTACTGTAGGGTCGCTGCTGAATTCTCCACGAGGAATGATTCCGTCTGATTTGTAACCTAAGTTAACAGAAACTTCTTCGTTAGAAACATTTATAACAGTACCTTTTACAATATCACCAGTATGTAAACTGATTAAGCTCT
>CALWSX010000167.1 GCA_944384285.1 uncultured Lachnospiraceae bacterium | reverse complement strand
CGATAGATGCAAGATATTTAGCCTGTTTTACGAAGTTTAAGCACCATCTCTGCATACCTTTAACGAATTCTTTGATAGCGATGTAGTAGTAGCCTCTTTCCATACCACGGAGACCGTCTGTACCAGCTTCACCTAATAATTCGCCAATTTTTTCGTCGCAGATTTCAAGGATTCTGTCATAACCATACTGTAATGGAACATAGTAGTTGATGACTTCACGACCCTGTGGGATACAGAATGAGTCGAACATACAGATAACTGAGTCCATAGCAGCGTGGAATACGTCAGCGTGTGGTAATAAATCTGTGTATTTGTATGATAAAGCTTCTACTGAACCATCTTTCCAAGGTTTTGAAGCTTTAACGAGTACTGGGATACTTTCTTTTCTGATACCGAATTTTTTAGCGAGAGAAATAACTTCACCAAAGTCCTGTGTTACGATACCACCACCAGCAGCTACGACAGAAATTTCGTCAGCTTCTGATCTAGCAGGTGCAGCAGCCTGAGCTAAGAGAGCTTCAGCCTGAGCATTGAAGAATGAACATGATACCCATGGGAATGGATAAGCACCACGAACATATTTTGTTTTGTTGATAACGAGTTTTTCGTATGGCTGGATTGTTGGGATAATGTGAGCGTATGTAGCTGCTAAAGCTTTAGCTCTTCTGATCATTGGGATTTCATCTGTGTTTTCCCAATAAACTCTGTTGTACCAGTATGTAAGTTCGATATCTACTGTGTTTAAGAGAACATAGTATGTTTTCATTAACTGTTTGATACCATAAGCTTCTTCTGGGATTTCCTCTTTAACGATGATTTCTTCAGCCATTTCAATACCACGGCTTTTTAATACTTCTTGCATTTTAGCTTCATTAGTATTCATTTATAATCCTCCCTTTTTAAATAATTTATATTGCATACGTTTTTTACTACAAGAGTTATTATAACTCTTTTATTAATTAAAGAGTAGTGTATTTTGCACACTCTTTTTTCTAGGTTAGGTTCAAAGCCTTTAAAAAAGCTTCGATTTTTGCTTAATTATAAGCTTTTTTTTGTGCATTTAGTATAGTACAATCGGAAATTAGACTGTACAAAATGCGTTTATTTTGTGCTATACTTGAAAAGTTTCAAAGATTAAAGCATGTTGTCCATACCGCACTGAGCACCCTGTCTGATGTTTTTGTATTCAGCGAAAGCCTGGTCGTCACCTTTGATGTGGTTGTATAACCAGTCTGTAACTTTATTATTAATCTGGTTCATGAAGTTTTCTGTTGGGCCTTCTGCCTGAAGAAGGTCACGAAGTTTTTTAACGTCTTCTACGAGCTGAGCATGAACTTCTTTATGAGCTGCAAGCTGTGGATACTGATTTTCTTCCATGATCTGTTCTTCCATAGCGAAGTGGTATCCTGTGTAAGCGATTAAGAAGTCAAGTGTTTTTAATGCTGTATCTGCATCTTTAGCATCTAATAAAGCATTGATTTTAGAAATAAGATGTCTGTGCTGACCATCTACAAATGGATCACCTGTAATTAAGCTTGGTGTGAAAGCTGCTCTAATCATAATAAACTCCTCCTAAAAATTAATATAATATATAAACATTTTTAGCCGCTACTTAAATGTAGCTGCCAAGGAGTGAATTCTCTTTTTGCGTATATTTGCTAAAGGAGAATTACTATCCTATGCCTACAATTATACTCAACTTTATGTTCTTTGGTAGTAAAATGTGCACGCTTTATTCACTTTCGGGAATTTACACATCTTACTATTCGTTTGCACAATAAAAAATAATTAGAATTTAGTAAAATTCACAATAGAGTTCAAATATATATTTAACACGAAACAAAATTTGATTTTGTATACAAATTTGATATATATTTTTGTGCATATTTAAATGTGTTTGTTTAATAATAATATCCAAGTGTTAGTAATTATATATGACTGTTTTAGTTTCTACATTATATAAAGATATAAAGTAAAATTTCTAAAACAAAAATATCAAAAATGTAAATACAATTAATTTTTCATATTTTTTTCATATGTTTTACAATACTGTTTTAAAAAACAATCTTCACATTTTGGATTTGGTGCTTTGCATATTTTTCTGCCATGAGCTATAAGTTGAGTGTTTATCCTAATCCAGTGGTCTTTTGGCAACACATTCATAAGATCATACTCTATTTTTACAGGATCATCGCTTTCTGTTAAACCAAGCTGTTTAGAAATCCTTTTAACATGGGTATCCACAACAATACTTTCAATTCCATATATGTTGCCTCTTATTACATTTGCCGTTTTTCTTCCCACTCCATCAAGAGATGTAAGCGACTCTATATCCGAAGGAACTTTTCCTTCATATTCATATACGAGTTTTTTACAGCATTGTATTATATTTTTTGCTTTGTTTTTATAAAATCCTGTGCTCCTTATTTCTTGCTCAAAAACATTTATATCTGCATTCGCAAAATCCTCTGCTGTTTTATATTTTTTGAAAAGACTTTCTGTAACCTTATTTACCATATCATCTGTACATCTTGCAGATAAAATCGTAGCCACCAAAAGCTGTACAGTATTTTCATAATTAAGGTAGCATTTTATTATTCCGTATTTTTCATCCAATAAATCAAGTATTTTTTTAACTCTTTCTTCCATCTTATCACCTATTAATTACAACAATAACTACCTATTACAATCATATATTTTTATATGAAAATATTACAGGTCAATTACTTTGTATTTTGCGCCTTTATCTATTCCCGTTTTGTCATTATAATCAAATAAAATTGCTGTACCATTTTCTGTTTTATTTTTATTAAGTCCAACAACATCATTTTCAAATACTTCTATATGACAAATTCTCGAGAGTTGTTTTTTTGAAAAAGATTTTAAATGAGGAATATACCTGTTTATATTTTCTTCACTTTCATAAAAATCAAATATCTTTTTCTTTATCGTTACATCATCAAAAGGCAAAGTCCAATCTGGCAGAGTTCTTAAATTATCACAAATTAACATATCAAATTTAATTAAATCTCTTACCATTGAAATATTTTCCGTAAGTTCTGGTCTTGTTTTTGCATAGTTAAAGAAAATAAAAAATAACTCTGCTTTTGTATGACTTTGTTTATTATAATCATTTGAAATAAAATATTCTGAAAGGCTTTCATAAAATCTAAATGATGACGAAAAGAATTTTTCACAAAATCTGATTGTGTTTAAAAGCCTTCCCGAATTATAATATGTTTCAACCTTTTCTTCTATGCCTTTTAATTTTAAAACTTCAAAAAAACTTAAATCATTTGTAAACAAAACTTCGTATGGCGCTGTCTTTCTATAAACTATTCCATATTTATTACAATCTTCCTCAAGCCCTGAACCTTTTAAGATTTTTAAAAAACCAAGCTGAAGCTGCTCCGGCGAAAGATTATAAACATCATCAAAAGATTTTGCAAAAGAATCATACCCCTCATTTGGAAGCCCTGCAATGAGGTCAAGATGAAGATGAATATTCTTACCTTTTTTTATTTCTTTTACAACATATTTAAGTTTTTCAAAATTATCCGCTCTTTTAATTGCACTTGTTGTTTGTTTATTTGTTGACTGTACCCCTATTTCAAATTGAAAAAGACCTTCTCTTGCATTTCTTAAAACACTTATTTCTTCATCGTCTATAAGTTCGGCTTTAATTTCCATATGAAAATTAGTAAAACCATTATCATTTTCCATTAAATATTTCCATATTTTAAGAGCATGGTCTTTGTTGCAATTAAAAGTTCTGTCAACAAATTTGACCTGTTTTACATTATTTTTTAAGAAAAAATCAAGATCGCTTTTTACTCTTTCCCAAGACAAAAATCTCACACCTTTTTCAAGTGATGACATGCAATATTGGCAGTTAAACGGACAACCCCTTTGGGTTTCATAATAAATGATGCGATTTTCAAGTCCTGTAAGATTATCATAAGCAAATGGTATTTCATCAAGATTTAATGGAATTTGAGGAGCATTTTTAATAACTTCTTTATTTTTCCTGTATGTAATACCTAATATGTTATCTAAACTGTTTTTATTCTCTATAAAAAATTCAGAAAGTTCAAAAAAAGTTTTTTCACCTTCTCCAGAAATAACTACATCTATAGATTCGTGATTTCTTAAAATTTCCTCCGAATTATAACTTACTTCAGGTCCACCTAAAACTATTTTTAAATTAGGAAGTATTTTTTTCAAATTATCTGATAAAGAAAGTACAAATTCTATATTCCATATATAACAGGAAAAACAAACTATATCCGGTTTTTTTAAATATATCTCAGATAACACAAAATCTTCACTTTGATTTATAGTGAACTCGAAAAATTCTATATGTTCTGAATAAATTTCAGAATATTTTAAAAGACTCCTTATAGCAAGTGATGAATGTAAAAACTTAGCATTTATAGCTAAAAGCAATATCTTCATTTTTATCCCTTTTCTTTAAATCATAAACTTTTTAAAATCTCTTTCAATTTATATAAATCTTCATTATATGTATCTTTTAGACTTCTATTATATATTATTGATGCAGGATGATAAAGAGGAAAATATTTTCTTCCGTCTTTCTCAACAACTGTACCATGAACAGATCCTATAGTAATTTTATTATCCTTAAGGACTGTTTTTAAAGGTACATTTCCTAAAGTGATAATTATTTTAGGATTAACCATCTCTATTTCATCAAATAAAAACGGTGAGAAAAATTCTATTTCTGTTTTATTTGGCGGTCTGTTAGATTTTCTTTTTGTTTCTTCATTTATTTTTACAGGTCGAAGTTTTACAACATTGGTAATAAATATATCTTCTCTATTTAATTCAAGCACAGAAAGAAATTCATCAAGATTTTTTCCGGCTTTACCAACAAAAGGTCTTTGTTGTTTTTCTTCATCTCCTCCCGGTGCCTCTCCTATCATAAAAAGTTTGGCATTTTTATTTCCTTCACCGAATACAATAATATTTTCAGAAAACTCAGAATTTTTTATTTTATTTAAAAAATTTTGTTTAATTTCATTAAGTTCCATAAATCCACCTCTTTTATCCACAAATTCACATTCTTAAATTCATTTTATCAACATTTTCCTTTATTCTACTATGTATTCCTTATATTTTTCAAGGGAATACTATATATTGAAAAAATTTAATTAAGTCTTAAACATTTATCCACTTTATCCACATTTTTGTTGTTGATAAGTATAATTATTTTTATAAAAAGTTTATACTTGTCCACAGATTTTTTATTTATATATATTTTCATATAAAAATATTTCTTTATTTTTTTTTACAAATAGGTTATAATTATAAAGATATAAATTATTTTGTCAAAACGGAGGAAAATGAAATGGCAGTTGTAGTTACAAAAGATATGCTTATAGGCGAAATTTTAATGATAGATAGAGGAATTGCCGTAATTCTTATGGGTCACGGTATGCATTGTGTTGGATGTCCTTCTGCTGCAGGCGAATCTATCGAAGAAGCTTGCCTCGTTCACGGAATGGACTGTGATGAATTAGTAGCAGATATCAACAGATACCTTGAAGAAACACAGGCATAATCTTAATTTTTACAGGCATCTTTCGGTTGATTCTATATAAGCCCTTTAAAAATAGACAATCCGAAAAGATGCCTTATTTTTCTGTAAAAAAACTGCTAAAGGAGTAATCTCATGAATATTTTTGATATAATCGGCCCAGTAATGATTGGACCTTCAAGTTCCCATACCGCTGGCGCTGTAAGAATTGGATATATTGCAAGGCTTCTTCTTTCAGAAGAAGTAAAAAGAGCAGACATTGTATTTCATGGTTCTTTTGCAAAAACATATAAGGGACATGGAACAGACAAAGCAGTAATTGCCGGGATAATGGGAATGCTTCCAGATGATGAAAGAATAAGAAAAAGTTTAGAAATCGCCAAAAAAAATAATATTGAAATTAATATTTCATGCGAAAAAATAGATGGAGCACATCCTAACACTGTTAAAATGGCTCTTTACGGAGTTTATGGTCGTGCCTTAAATATTCAAGGCTCTTCCGTAGGGGGAGGAAATATTCTTATTACAAACATTGATGGTCTTGAAGTTTCTATCACAGGACAACAAAACACTTTAATAGTTGTACACAAAGATACCCCAGGAATGATTGCTGCTGTAACCGACTATATGAGCAAAAAAGGTATCAATATTGCAAACTTTAAACTCACTCGTCTTGAAAAAGGCGGTACTGCTATTATGACTATTGAAATTGAAGGTAACAATATATCAGACCTTAATGAAACCATTGAAAAAATAGATGGTGTTATTCATTCCACTTTCTTAAAAACCGTTTAAACATTTTCGGAGGAACAAAAAAATGATAAGTTATTCATCTTTTGCTGAACTTGTTTGTACAGCAGAAAAAGAAAATAAAAAAATATCTGATCTTGTTCTTGCAGACCAAGCAGAACAACTTGAAACAACAACAACTGAAGTTTATAACAAAATGTGTAAACATTACGATATAATGTGCGCATCTATCGAAGAAGGCTGCAAAGAAGGAATTAAGTCAACAAGCGGTCTTTCCGGCGGAGACGCATTTAAAATGAAACAAGCCTTAAATAATGGTACTACATCTTTCGGTAACTTATTTTCAACAGCCATTATGTATGCACTTGCTGTTTCTGAACTTAATGCCGCAATGGGTCGTATAGTTGCATGCCCAACAGCCGGTTCTTGTGGTATTCTTCCTGCTGCTGTCATATCTGTAGCAAGAAAAAAAGGGCTTTCTAAGAAAAAAGCTGTTATGTCATTATTTACAGCTTCAGGTTTAGGAATGGTAATTGCAAAAAATGCTTGTCTTTCCGGCGCTCAAGGAGGTTGTCAGGCAGAATGTGGTTCAGCCTCAGCTATGGCTGCAGCTGCTGTAGTTGAACTTTTGGGCGGTTCCCCAACACAAATTGCAAATGCTGCTGCAATCGCAATAAAAAATCAGCTTGGACTTGTATGTGATCCTGTAGCCGGTCTTGTTGAAATACCTTGTATAAAAAGAAACGCCGGAGGCGTAACAAATGCTTTTTGTGCAGCGGAACTTGCACTTAGCGGAATAGAAAGCGCTATACCTCTTGATGAAGTTATTCTTGCAATGAAAAATGTTGGTGACCTTATGAGTCAATCTTTAAAAGAAACTGCAGAAGCAGGGCTTGCCTCAACTAAAACCGCAAAAGCACTTTATAAAAAAGTTTTTGAAAACAATTAATAAAAGTCTTGAATAAATAATTGTTTTATGATAACATTTATATGTTATATTTCTGATTGTATTATACCATTATGAAAGGGGTATTTCTATATGACTACTATTGGATATGTTTTATGCGTTATTCTTGCAATAATTGCCGTTCTTTTAACTGCCATTATTCTTTTACAGTCAAACCGTTCAGCAGGTCTTGGCTCTATCAGTGGTTCATCAAGTTCTGGTTCATACTGGAGCAAAAACAAAGGCAACTCTATGGAAGGCGCTCTTGAAAGATATACAAAAATAGGAGCTGCTCTCTTTATGATCCTTGCTCTTGTAATTAACTTTGTATCATAAAAATTTAGCTATCCGAAAAGGATAGCTTTTTTGTTTGTTTCAAAAATTATCATAAAAAACCGCTTTACTATAGTTTAGTAAAGCGGTTTTTTATTAATCTTCTGTTATTTCTTCTTTAGGTTCTTCTTTTATTTCTTTTTTTGTTTCTTTTACTGCTGTAATTTCTTCGATTCTCTTTTCGGAAAATACATCAACATTAAAAGTATACCCTCCAAAACTTACTTTAGGCTGTTCACCATCTTCAGGAATTCTTCCAATTTGACCAATTAAGAAGCCCCCTATTGTATCATATTCATCTTCATATTCTGAAAAATCTATTCCTAAAATTTCTGACACTTCGTCTAAGTCCGTTGCACCTTTTATTTTATAAACGTCCTCTTTTACAACAGAAACATCTTCTTCCTCAAGAGCGTCGTATTCATCAAAAATATTACCTACGATTTCTTCAAGGAGGTCTTCCATTGTAACAATTCCAACAGTTCCACCATATTCATCTATAACAACAGACAAATAAACCTTTTGTTTTTGCATTTCTTCCAAAAGCTCATCTGTTTTTTTAGATGAAGGTATAAAATAAGGTGTTTTACAAAGTTTTAAAAGATCAAATTCTTTTCTTGCAGTTTCTTCATCTTTATCAAAAAGGTATCTTGCAAAGTCTTTTATATGAAGTATACCTACAATATCGTCAATAGTCTCGTTATATACAGGAAATCTTGAAAATTTACTTTCTCTCATAACCTCTTTAACTTCATCAAATGTACTTGAAAGAGGAATGGCAACAATGTCTGTTCGATGTGTAGCAATTTCATCTACAGATGTATTATCAAATTCAAATATATTATTAATCATTTCCTGCTCATTTTCATCTATCGATCCAGTTTTTCCTCCGGTATCAACCATCTGTCTGATTTCTTCTTCTGTTATTACAGAATCAGCCTGTTTTGGATCTATTCCAAGCAATTTTAAAATCGTTCTTGCAAAAAAACTTTCCAAAAATACAAATGGCTTTGAAACTATCCTAAGCAAAGATATAATAGGTCTGAAACGATATGCTATATTCTCCGGATTATTTATTGCTATCACTCTAGGAATAATGATACCAAAAACAGTCTGCAAAAACAGGAAAAAAAGCATACCTATTATATAGACCAAAGGCGTTTCCATTTCAAAAGCAGATATTTTAAGTATATTTATTATGGTTATACCTGATAAAATACTTAAAAAAACTATCCATGTCTGAAGTGTACAAATATTTTTAGTGTTGTATTTAGAATATTTTTTCAATATTATAAATTTTGGATCTCCTGCTTCAGCATGAGACTTTATTTTATTTATATTGCTTCCAAGTATGGCATTTTCAAACATTGAAAAAAGGAAAAGGAAGAATACCAACACAATAAAATAAACTATGTTAAGTATAAAAATAACTATCCCCCCAAAATATAACAACAATTACCTATTTTACATTAAGTTTAGACCTACTCTACATTATTGTCAAGCACGATTAAAAAAAACCGTCAATATCATAGAAAAAACGTATAAAATTTTGGTATAAAATGTAGATTTGTGGGTTAGTTTTTAACAATAAGTTTTAAAAATTACACTTACCATTTGTATCTATGAAGCTGGCCTTCTTTTACAAGGTCCGGAAAATCAAGCTGACGAAGTGCTTCATAAACTATTATTGCAACTGAATTTGATAAATTAAGACTTCTTGTATCTCCAAACATAGGTATTCTTATAGATGTATCTTTATAATTTAATAAAATCTCTTCAGGGATTCCTGCAGACTCTTTTCCAAACATAATAAAACAGTCTTTATCATAAGAAACTTCTGTATATAATTTCTTTGATTTAGTTGTAGCCATAAATATTTTAGGATTATTATTCTTTTTTAAAAAATCCTCAAAATCATCATAATATCTTATATCTAAATAATGCCAATAATCTAAACCAGCTCTTTTTAAATGTTTGTCATCTACAGAAAAACCCAAAGGTTTTATTAAGTGTAAAACTGAGCCTGTAACTGCACAGGTTCTTGCTATATTTCCGGCATTTTGTGGTATTTCCGGTTCAAGTAAAACTATATTCATATTTTATTCCCTTCTTTATATACTAATTAGAATCAAATTTATTAAAAATTTCTAAAATATTTTAACATACCACAAATTTCTATACAAGTTATTTAAAAAATATGTTAAAATATCTTGACTAAACATTAATAATATATTAAAGTAAAAATGTAAATAAGAATCTATATTATCCGATAAGGAGTTTTTGATATGAACAATGTAATGCAAATTATTAGAAGTAAAGGTTTAAAAGTTACCCCTCAAAGAATTTCTATTTATAACATTCTTGCTAACACTAAAGAACATCCAAATGCTGAAACTATCTACAATAAGCTTATTAAAGAAAACCCTACAATAAGTCTTGCAACGGTTTATAAGACTCTTGATACTTTTGTGTCTGCTGGTCTTGTGCAAGTTCTTAATATAAGCAATACATGTTCTAACTTTGACGCAAATGTTATGCCACATCCTCATATTGTGTGTAACAAATGCCATAGAATTTTTGATTTTGAAGTCGAAGATTTGGGGAACATAAGAAAGCTTGTTACAGACAAAACTGACTTTGTCATAGAAAGCGAACAGCTTATTTTCTATGGAATTTGTCCTGAATGTCAAAAACTTGAAAATGACAAATTATGTTGAAATTTTTAAAACCTCATTCTAAATGAGGTTTTTTATTTTTACACTATTAAATTAAAAACTTATTTAAACAAAACAAACGGTAATTACTTTTAGTAATTACCGTTTTATTAAACTTATAAATTATTCTTCTGTAGTAGGAACATGTTCTACGTCTTTTACTTCTTCATTTTCATCTTCATATTCATTAAAGAATTCGTCTTCAAAATCATCATACCAGTCATTTTCTTCTTCTTTTACTCTTTTTTTCAATAAGTAAACAACTCCAAGAGAAAGGAAGAAAACTACAGTAATTATTACACCAAGAATAATAAAAATCGTTCTTCTGTCATGGCTTCTCTTAATTTCTTCAACCGCATCTTTAATAGTTGCGATAGGATATCCGTTTTCAATATATTTTCTCATGCAATAACCCCCTGTTCATCCTAAATAAATAGATTTTATTTTTTAAATCATAACACATTTACCTTTGTTTTTCAACACGAAATATATTAATGTCTTGTACAGCTTTATTAAAATTTTATTCCTCAGAAACAGGGTCTTCAATGAATCTTAAAAGCACATCCCAAAGCTCAGAAACACCTGTTTTTTTCTCTCCGGAAAAAGGAAGTAAAATTTCGTCTTTTTCCATTCCTAAACCTTTTCTTATAATAGAAAGATTTTTTTGTATTTGACTTCGGTTTATTTTATCACTTTTAGTAGCAACAATAATTATTTCAAAACCATAATGTTTTAGCCATTCATACATCATTATATCATTTTTTCCCGGTTCATGTCTTATATCAATCAAAAGGATTATTGCTTTAAGAGTTTTTCTCTTTTTCAAATAGCCCTCTATCATTTCGCCCCATTTCTCTATTTCTGTTTTTGGAGCTTTTGCATAACCATAACCCGGAAGGTCTACAATATAAAACTTATCATCTGCATTATAAAAATTTATTGTTCTTGTTTTTCCCGGCTGAGAGCTCGTTCTTGCAAGAGCTTTTCTTCCAAGAATAGCATTAATAAGAGTTGATTTTCCTACATTAGATTTTCCGGCAAATGCTATTTCCGGTCTGTCTTCTTCGGGATACTGTGAAAATTTTGTACCTACAGCGGCAAGTGAAGCGTTTTTTACTTTAAAATCATTCATCAACAAATACCTCTTTCAAAACTTCTTTCATATCTTCAACAAGAATGAATTTTAATCCTTCTTTTACATAGTCAGGAATTTCGTCAAAATCACCTTTATTTTCAAGTGGGAAAATTACAGTTTTTACACCGGCTTTTTTTGCCGCAATTACTTTTTCTTTTAAACCACCGATAGGAAGTACACGTCCTCTTATGGTAATTTCGCCTGTCATACCAACATCGTTTTTAACTTTCTTTCCGGTAAGTTCTGATATTATAGCTGTAGCAAGAGTTATACCTGCTGATGGGCCATCTTTTGGAACAGCACCTTCTGGAATATGAACATGAATATCTTTTGTTTTATAGAAAGTTTCAGGTACACCAAGTTCTTTTGCATTTGAACGAATATATGTTAAAGCTGCTTTTGCGGATTCTTTCATAACATCTCCAAGTTTTCCAGTAAGCTCAAGCTTTCCTGTTCCTTTCATACTGTTAACTTCGACAGACAAAGTAACTCCGCCTACACTTGTCCATGCAAGACCTCTTACAATTCCAACCTGAGGTTCACTATATATTTTATCCGGTTTTATTTTCTTTGTTCCTAAATATTTTTCCAAATTCGAATTGGTAATAACAAGTTTTTTACAATTACTCATTACTACTTCTTTAACAGCTTTTCCGCAAAGTTTCCCTATTATCCTTTCAAGCTGTCTAACTCCAGCTTCTCTTGTATACCCATCAATAAGAGTGTCTAAAACATCATCTTTGATTACAAGCTGGCCTTTTTTCAAACCGTTTTTCTCAAGCTGTTTTGGAAGAAGATATTTTGATGCAATATTTTTCTTTTCAAAACTTGTATAACTTGATAAAGTTATAATTTCCATTCTGTCTCTTAAAGCCTCAGGAATTGTATCAAGAGAGTTTGCTGTACAAATAAACAAAACATTTGAAAGGTCATAAGGCATATCGAGATAATGATCTCTGAATGAGAAATTTTGTTCAGGGTCCAAAACTTCCAAAAGAGCTGCCGCCGGATCACCGTTATATGACTGGCAAAGCTTATCGATCTCATCAAGAAGAATAAGAGGATTTATAACTTTTGCCTGGTTCATAGCATTTATTATTCTACCCGGCATAGCTCCAATATATGTTCTTCTGTGTCCTCTAATTTCTGCCTCATCTTTTATACCGCCAAGTGACATTCTTATATATGTTCTGTTTAAAGCTTTTGCTATGGATTTTGCTATAGATGTTTTACCAACCCCTGGAGGTCCCTGCAAACATATAATTGTTGAATTTGTTTTAGGGGTATTTTTTCTTACTGCAAGAAATTCTATAATTCTTTCCTTAACTTCTTCAAGTCCATAATGATCTTTTTTTAATATTTTTTCAGCCTGTTTAAGAGAATTTTTCTCTTCTGTTTTTTCATTCCATGGAAGCTGCAAAATTAATTCAATATAATTTCTCATTACATTGCTTTCAGGTGAAATAGAAGGAGTTTTTTCAAACTTTTTAAGCTCTTTAACAACTATATCCTTTACATACTGAGGAGGATTTTTTTCTTCGAGTTTTTTATAAAATTCGCTTACTTCATATCCTACACCGTCTTTATCCCCAAGCTCACCCTGAATTGTTTTAAGTTGTTCTCTTAAAATATAGTCTTTTTGTGTTTCATCAACTTTAGTTTTTACTTTTTCATCAATTTCTCTTTTAAGTTTTACAACATAACCCTCTTTTGCAAGAAGGTCAACAACTGTTTTTATTCTTTCAAGAGGATTTGTCATTTCAAGCACAGTTTGTTTTATACGACAGTCAATATTCATAACTGCCATAATTGCATCAGACATTTCTCCTGCTGTTTTTGAGAAAAGAACTCTTGAATTATTTTCACCTGTCATAATTTTAGGTGTATTTTTCAAGTATTCTTCATATTTTTCTCTTGCTGTAAGCATGTAGGCTCTTGATTCTGTATAATCATCTATTGAAAGGTCATCATCTTCTACAATCTCAACCTCAGCATAATTATATGAACCATCATCGTCTTTCATTTCAATAAGTCTTGCTTTTTCATTACATTCAGCAACAACATGGCTGTTTCTTTCCGTAAGTTTCATTACATTTTTTATTGTAGCGATGACACCTATTTCATATAAATCTTCTTTTTCAGGATCTTTTACAGAGTCATTCTTTTGGAGAACTATAAAAATTTTTTTATCCATAGAAGATGCCAAAGAAAGAGCATTTATTGATTTTTCACGTCCAACCGGAAAACTTATGCTTGTACGTGGAAAAGCTGTTACACCTCTTAAAGGTATAATTGGAAGTTTTATAGTTTTTGTCATATATATCACCTTATTTCAATTAAGAATATTTGTTAATGTTATATATCTATTTTACAATATTTATTTGCAAATAACAAGGCTAGTAGTTTTTATATTTTATACTTTAGTATACCTTTATATATACGAAAAAAAGTTATTTTTGCTTTTTTATTATAAAAATAAAAGAATAAATTAAAATAGTACGCTATTTATAACAATATTAACATATTTATAAAATTTAATATTGCGTGCGCACGCAATTAATTATATAATATGTTCAGGAGGTAATTTATAGTGAAAATATTAAAATGGTTATCTATATCTGACAGATTTATTAAAAAGTATTTGGACCAGAAATTAGCTCAGTTTGGGATAAACAGCAGCCAATATATGTATCTTTTGAAAGTATGTAAATATCCAGGCATATTACAGGATTCTTTCCTTGAAAGTTTTTATGTTCATCCAAGTAATATTGTTCGTATGATAACAACCCTTGAAAAAAAAGAGTTCTTAACAAGAGTTCCTTATGAGAATGATAAAAGAACATGGCGTCTTTATCCTACACAAAAAGCTTTAGATATTGCTGATAAAATTTATGAAATATGCAATGAAGCTGAAACACTTCTAACCGCTAAACTGTCTCCTGATGAACAAAACTCTTTAAGCAATACATTATATATTGTTGGAAAACAAATTGCAAATGAATTAAATATTGAACGTAAAGAAGATGAATTTGATGAATAAAAATCCACTTGAATATGAAAAAATTTCAAAATTATTAAAAAGTTTTGCACTTCCTAGCATTACAGCAACACTTGTAAGCTCACTATACAATATTGTTGACCAAATATTTATTGGTCAAGGTGTAGGATACATAGGAAACGCTGCTACCAATGTTTCTTACCCTTTGTCTACAATTTGTTTGGCGATATCTCTTTTAATAGGAATTGGTAGCGCATCCAGATTTTCAATTTATTTAGGGAAAAAGAAGTTTGAGTCTGCAGCTACAGTTGTAGGAAACGGAATCTTTTTGATGGCCGTTTTTGGAATATTATATATGATAATTGGTGAATGTTTTTTATCACCGCTTCTAAAGATTTTTGGGGCTACTGATGAAGTAATGCCTTATGCTCAAAAATATGCCGGAATTACTCTGATAGGAATGCCATTTTTAATAATGACAAATGGTATAAGCAGCCTAATCCGAGCTGATGGAAGCCCTAAATATTCTATGGTTTGTATGGTATCTGGAGCTATTGTAAATACAATTTTAGACCCTATTTTCATTTTTATACTTGATTGGGGAATTGAGGGTGCAGCTTACGCAACTATATTGGGACAAATTTTGTCATTTATAATTGCCATTCGTTATTTATGGCATTTTCAGACAATTAAGCTTCAGAAATCTTGCTTTAAAATAAATATGAGAGATAATTTACTTACTCTGTATATGGGAATAAGCAGCTCTATAAACCAAGTTGCTATTACTTTTGTTCAAATTGTTCTAAATAATTCATTAACTTATTATGGCGCACTTTCTGTATATGGAAAGGAAATTCCTTTGGCATCTTGTGGTATTGTAATGAAAACAAATGCTATATTGCTTGCTATTATTATAGGTATTTCTCAAGGTGTACAACCAATTATTGGGTATAATTTTGGTGCAAGAAAATACGATCGAGTTAAACAAGCTTATATATTAGCAATCAAATGGAATTTTGTTGTATCTGCTATTGGTTTTTGTTTATTTCAATTTTTTCCAAAGAAAATTATATCAATATTTGGAACGGGTGACGCTCTTTATTACCAATTTGCAATATTATTTATGAGAACATTTTTATTTATGGTAATTATAAATGGAGTGCAGCTTCTTACCTCAAGCTTTTTTACAGCAATAGGAAAAGCTTTGAAAGGATTGTTGATATCTTTAACTCGTCAAGTTTTTTTCCTTATTCCACTAATTTTAATTTTGTCATTAAAATTTGGAATTTTTGGAATACTTCTTGCAGGTCCTATAGCCGATTTCATTGCTTTTATTGTATCTATAGTATTTGTATACAAAGAATTTAAATATTTAAAAGCTACAGATACACAATAAAAATATTTTAAATTAAAAACTTACTTTAATTTATATATTACAGTCTTACATTTATTTGACAAAACCATATATTTTGTTATATTTATTTCTCTAAAATATATAATCAATAATAAAAAGCCTCCAAAATGGAGGCTTTTTATTATTCGAAATATCTTTTAAGATATTTACCTGTATAAGAATTAGGATTTTTAGAAACCTCAAAAGGAGTTCCTTCTGCAACGATCTCTCCGCCTTTATTTCCGCCCTCAGGACCCAGGTCTATTACATAATCCGCAGTTTTTATAACATCAAGGTTATGCTCAATTACAACAACAGTATTTCCATTTTCTGTAAGTCTTTGAATAATATCTGTAAGTTTATGAACATCAGCTGTATGAAGTCCCGTTGTTGGCTCATCAAGTATATAAAGTGTTCTTCCTGTAGATTTACGGCTAAGCTCTGTTGCAAGTTTAACTCTCTGTGCCTCGCCTCCGGAAAGTGTAGTAGAAGATTGACCAAGACGCACATAAGAAAGCCCTACATCAATAAGAGTTTGAATTTTACTTTTTATTTTAGGTATGTTTTTAAAAAATTCATAAGCCTCTTCCACAGTCATATCAAGAACATCGGATATAGTTTTTCCCTTATATTTTACTTCAAGAGTTTCTCTGTTATATCGTTTTCCTTTACATACTTCACAAGGAACATAAATATCCGGTAAAAAGTGCATTTCAATCTTTATAATACCGTCACCGGAGCAAGCCTCACATCTGCCGCCTTTTACATTAAAACTGAAACGTCCTTTTTTATAACCTCTTAATTTTGCCTCCGGTGTTTCTGTAAAAATATCACGTATGAGGTCAAAAAGTCCTGTATATGTTGCCGGATTACTTCTTGGAGTTCTTCCTATCGGAGACTGGTCTATAGCTATTACTTTATCTATATTTTCTACTCCCAAAATATCTTTGTGCTTGCCCGGTTTTTTTCTTGCATTCATAAGGTCTTTTGCAAGTCTTTTATAAAGTATTTCATTTACAAGAGAACTTTTTCCGGAACCAGAAACACCTGTAACACAAGTAAACACTCCAAGTGGGAATTTAACCGTAATATTTTTAAGATTATTTTCTGAAGCATTTACGACAGTAAGCATTTTATCTTTATTTATTGTTTTAGTTTCTTTTGGAATTTCTATTTTCTTTCTTCCGCTTAAATATGCACCTGTAAGGGAATTTTCACATGCTTTTATCTCATCTACAGTACCGCAACAAACAACCTTTCCGCCGTTCTCTCCGGCAAAAGGCCCAATATCCACAATATAATCAGCTGCATACATAGTATCTTCATCGTGCTCAACAACAATTAATGTATTACCTAAATCTCTTAAATTTTTAAGAGTTGAAAGAAGTTTATCGTTATCCCTTTGATGCAAACCTATACTTGGTTCATCAAGTATATAAAGTACGCCCACAAGTCCGGAGCCTATCTGTGTTGCAAGTCTTATTCTCTGAGATTCACCGCCTGAAAGAGTTGAGGCAGTTCTTGAAAGAGTAAGATAATCAAGCCCGACATCAACAAGAAATCCTATTCTTGATGTTATTTCTTTCAAAATTTCTCTAGCAATAAATTCTTCTCTTTCTGTAAGAACAAGATTATCAAAAAATTCCTTTGTTTTTAAAATAGGCATACTTGTAACTTCATAAATATTTTTGCCGCCTACAGTTATAGCCAAAACCTCAGGTCTCAATCTTTGACCCTTACATTTCGGACACTCAATATTTGTCATAAACTCCTCATATTCTGACCTCATTGTTTCCGAAGTTTCGTTATAACGTCTTTGAAGGTTATTTATAATACCATCGAAATTATATGTGTATTTTCCATACCCTCTTATACTTTTATATTCAACTTCCAAGTCCTCTCCGCCTGTACCGTAAAAAATCATATCTCTAATCTTTTGATCGAGCTGATTAAAAGGTGTATCAAGGCTGAAATTATATTTTTCTGACAATGCTTTAAAAAGAGCATTAGACATACTATCCTTTACATTTATGGAATTATAGCCTAAAGCCACAATAGCTCCTTCATTTATTGAAAGAGAGGGATTAGGAACTATTAAATCCGGGTCAAATTTCATTTTAACACCAAGTCCCGTACATTCAGGGCAGGCTCCCATAGGGTTATTGAAAGAAAACATTCTTGGCTCAACTTCAGAAATGCTTATGCCACAATCAACACAGGCAAAATTTTGGCTGAAAACCATATCTTCTCCATCTTCCCTTGAGATTATAACAATACCATCACTTAAAGGTACAGCCGTTTCAATAGCTTCTGTCAAACGTTTTTCTATTCCCTCACGAATTACAAGTCTGTCTATTACTATTTCTATATTATGCTTTATATTTTTATCAAGCTTAATTTCTTCGTTTAAATCGTAAATTATGCCGTCAATACGTACCCTTACAAAACCGCTTTTTTTAGCGTCTTGGATAAGCTTTATATGTTCCCCTTTTCTCCCTTTTACAATAGGTGCAAGAACCTGTATTTTTGTTCTTTCAGGAAGTTTTACAATACTGTCTGTAATTTGATCTATTGTTTGTTTTTTTATTTCTTTACCACATTTAGGGCAGTGAGGAATACCTATTCTTGCATACAAAAGTCTTAAATAGTCATATATCTCCGTTACGGTTCCAACTGTTGAACGAGGGTTATGACTCGTTGTTTTTTGGTCTATTGATATAGCAGGAGAAAGCCCTTCTATACTTTCTACATCGGGCTTGTCCATCTGACCCAAAAACTGTCTTGCATATGAAGAAAGAGATTCAACATAACGTCTTTGTCCCTCCGCATAAATTGTATCAAACGCAAGAGAGCTTTTACCGGAACCAGAAACTCCAGTAAATACTACAAGGTTATTTCTTGGAATTTCCAAATCTATATTTTTTAAATTATGTTCCCTCGCCCCTTTTATCACAATCTTTTCCATTATTTCATCTCCAGTTTGTTTTCTTTTTAATGTCTATTATTTCGTCACGAAGCTCTGCCGCTTTTTCAAATTCCAAATCTCTTGCAAAAGCTTTCATCTCTTTGTCAAGTTTTTTAAGAAGTTCCTTAACTTCTTCATGGCTCATACTTTCAACAGGCTTTTCCAAAACTTTTTTCTTCTTTTTCTCTACTGCTTTAGATGCCTGTATAACATCATATACTTTTTTAATAATTGTTTTTGGTACGATACCATTTTCCTCATTATATTTCATCTGTATTTCTCGACGTCTTCTTGTTTCGTCTATGGCTTTTTGCATAGAATTTGTAATAACATCTGCATACATTATTACTCGTCCATTTGAATTTCTTGCGGCACGACCTATGGTCTGTATCAAAGATGTTTCCGAACGCAAAAAGCCCTCTTTATCCGCATCGAGTATAGCAACAAGAGAAACCTCCGGTATATCAAGACCCTCTCTTAAAAGATTTATACCAACAAGCACGTCAAAAACATCAAGTCTTAAATCTCTTATTATTTCAAGTCTTTCTATTGTATCAATATCTGAATGAAGATAACGAACTCTTATACCTGCCTCTCTTAAATAATCGGTTAATCTTTCCGCCATTTTCTTTGTAAGAGTAGTTACAAGCACTTTTTCCTTGTTTGAAACAGTTTTCTTGATTTCTGACAAAAGGTCATCTATCTGACCATAAACAGGCTTTACTGTAATTTCCGGATCAAGAAGACCTGTTGGACGTATAAGCTGTTCTGCTGTCTGCTCAGAATGAAGAGCCTCATATTTTGAAGGTGTTGCAGATACAAAAAGCATTTGATGTATCTTTTTTTCAAACTCTGAAAATTTAAGAGGTCTGTTGTCAAGTGCTGACGGAAGTCTGAAACCATACTCCACAAGATTAGTTTTTCTTGACTTATCACCCTCATACATTCCTCCTATCTGAGGTATAGTAACATGAGATTCATCAACAATAATTAAAAAATCGTCCGGAAAGAAATCAAGAAGTGTATAAGGTGTACTTCCTGCCTCACGAAGTGCCAAATGTCTTGAATAATTTTCTATACCGGAACAAAATCCCATTTCTTTCATCATTTCAACATCATAATTTGTTCTTTGTTCAAGTCTTTGAGCCTCTATAAGTTTATCATCACGTCTTAATTCCTTAAGTCTTTCCTGAAGTTCATCTTCTATCCTCTGTATGGAAACAAGCATTTTTTCTCTCGGTGTTACATAATGGGAAGCCGGGAAAATAACAACATGGTTTCTTATACATATAGTTTCGCCCGTAAGAGCATCTATTTCTGTTATTCTGTCTATTTCGTCGCCAAAAAATTCAATTCTAACTGCATTTTCACTTGATGCTACAGGGAAAACCTCAACAACATCACCGCGCACTCTGAAAGTGCCTCTTTCAAAACTTAAATCATTTCTGTCATACTGTATTTCAATTAACTTTCTTAAAACTTCATCTCTGTCTTTTACCATTCCCTCTCTTACAGAAAGACACATATCCCTGTAGTCTGAAGGGTCACCCAAACCATAAATACAAGAAACACTTGCAACTATCAAAACATCTTTTCGTTCAAAAAGAGCAGATGTTGCCGAATGGCGAAGTTTGTCTATCTCATCATTTATAGATGAATCTTTTTCTATATAGGTATCTGTACTTGGGACATAGGCTTCCGGTTGATAATAGTCATAGTACGAAACGAAGTACTCTACGGCGTTATCCGGGAAAAATTCCTTAAACTCATTATAAAGCTGGGCCGCAAGGGTTTTGTTATGAGCTATTACAAGAGTTGGTTTTTGAATTTTTTCAATAACATTTGCCATTGTAAAAGTTTTTCCAGAACCTGTAACTCCAAGAAGCGTTTGAAATTTTTTCCCGTTTATAAATCCTTGTGAAATTTTTTCTATTGCCTCAGGCTGATCACCTGTTGGTTTATATTTCGAATGTATTTTAAACTGTTTTTCCATATTACCTCTCCTTTTTATATAGTAATGTAATTACTGTCTAATTAAATATGTTTAATATTCAGACTAAAAAAGGCTCTTACAATCTATGGACCCCCAAAATTAATGTATATTTGAAAACAACAATAAGAAATATATTTTTATCCAAAAGAAACTACTAAAAAGTATAACACAGTCAAATAATAAAGTATATACATATAATTAATTTTTACAAACATTTGTTCCGTATATGTTCTTATTTATGTTGCACTACTTTTGGTTTAAAAATTATTAACTTTACCTGAATAATAATCTTCCCAAAATCTTTTTTATATATTAACAATGAAATATAGTTTTATTTACATATAAAAAAATACTTCATTTGCTATTTCGTATCTCATACTTTTTTGCAAATGAAGTATCTTTTAAATTTTAATTATTAAAACAAATCTTTGTTCAATAAATTTACATAATTAACAGATCACTTTTTACCTTTTATAACCATGTCTTTTTGATATAGACATAAACACCAATATTAACAAAATAATTGCTGCAGATGCAAATAAAACAACATAATGTTTTATATTAAATGTATCTCCGGTTTTAACTACTGTATCACCGTTCTCATTAGGAGTTTGATCTTCTTTTGTTAATTCAGTTTTATCAGGAGAATCATTTGTCTCATTATTAACATCAGGTGTTGGATTATCCTCCGGATCTGGTGTTGGTTTATCCTCTGGATCCGGTGTTGGTTTGTCCTCCGGATCCGGTGTTGGTTTGTCCTCTGGATCTGGCGTTGGCTTATCTTCCGGATCTGGTGTTGGTTTATCCTCCGGATCTGGTGTCGGTTTTGGAGTTCCTTCCGAACCGCCTGAATCATTCTTTGTATTTGTAAATGAAACTTTTACTGTGTCACCATATAAGATTGAGCCAATATTGTTTACAAATTCAACATTATAAGAGTTTCTTTCTTCAGTAACCGTATATTTTGTTCCACAAGGCAAATCGCTTATTGTTAAAGATTCTCCTCCTTTAAGATAAAATTCAATACTTCCCTTTTTACCAACAAAAGTTATTGTTTCTTGAATTCCATCAATTTCGGCTTTTCCATATGTTCCATCAGAAACATAATCTGGAAGTTCAAAATTCACAGTAAATTTAAACTTATCCTTATAATTTGCAAGGTTCCCTTTAATTGTCTTTTCTATAAGCAACGAACCTCTTTGGAAATTATAAATATCATTATTAGTTACCAAAGTATTTCTTGACAAATCTGTACTATATGACACATCATATCCTCCAGGAACTTTTGATTCAATCACTTTATAAGTATAAAGTTTTTGATTATTGTCATACAGTGGAAGTCCGCTAAATTCACATGTCCATTTGTCAGGATCCGTTTTATCCCATACAGAAACCTTATAACTTGATGGATCTACCAAATTCCACTCATTTTCAGGTGTTCCATCTGTATGTCTATAAAGCTCAAGTCCTAAATCGTCAACTCTTCCTGATGAATCAGTATCTTTCCAATACTTATTAATACTTATGCTTATTTCTTTCTTGAGTACATTAACTAAATTAAAGTCAGAAGTATCTGTACGGTTATAAGAATCAAGAGTACCTTCAATAACACGATATTTATATTCATTTCCTTCTTTATCTGTTTTAGGAAGTTTTGAATATTCATATGACCATATATTTGTATCTGTACTTATCCAATTAAATTCAAATAAGGTATCAGGAACATTTACCCAATCTGATTCTGTAGGAGTATCTACTGTTGTGTACTGAAGTATAATATTAAAATCGCTTGGATTAGGTCGTGTAAGATATTTATTATCATTATCTTGCCATTCTTTTGTACCCACTAAAGATGTTTGGTTAATATTGATTATTTCTGTTTTACCTATTTCATTTTCTGAATCAGGAGTTTCAGTATTATAATAATCATAATAGCCATCAACTTTTGGAGTCTCAACCGCATAATAATAAAATCTATTTCCGTTTTCATCACAATATGGGAGATTTTCTACTTTAGCCTTCCAGTCACTTGATCTTAAAGTAACTATAAGAGGATTTCCCACATCATTTGTTACAACAGTTCCTCCTTTTCCTTTTTCAGCATCACCAGCATTTATTGTTCGATATATATTCGCTGTTACAGGTTGATGAGTTGTTGTTATTTGATCGCCATACCATTTTTTTACAACTTCAAATTCAGTTTCTTTTACATTTGTGAACTCATATATATTATTTCCGTCTCTATCTTGACTTATTTTATCAGAATAGAATATATACCCACTAGGAATATTGGTTTCTATTACTTTATATTGTGTTCTTCCTCCACTATTGTCAGCTCCTTTTAAATTGTTAGGCAAATCAAGCCAACGAGCTTTCCATGGTTCATATTCGCTATAAACAACTTTTCCAATAGTTTTTTCATTAATATCCGCTGTACCGTTAAGTGTGATTGAAACAAAATCTTTCCATGTTCCATCTTCAGCCAAATATTGAAGTGTAAATTTAACTGATTTTCCTGTCGGATTTTCAGGTTTCCATATTTTTTCAGCATATATATTATTTGTTCCTTCGCCACCACCTGGTGGAGGTGTGCTCGTCATTTTGTTTGTAACTTTTGTAACTTTTTTGCCATTTGACGATGATATCTCATATTTTGCAACATATGCCGAATTAAATGATCCACCATCACTTATTATATACCCTTGTGAACTTCCTTCGTTATAAATTGTGCTAAGTTCTCTTATCTCATAAGTATACTTAACAAGTTCCCCATCTTTATATCCCATCAAAGGAAGTCCTTTTACTTCTGCTGACTTAGTGATTTCTGTATCTTCTCCTGAAAGCGTTATTACTATATTCTTTTCATTTCCATCTGAATCAATATATTTGAAGTCATCCCAGTTTGAACCACCATCAGATGATGCTCTCACAATAAATTTAGTCTGCCAAGTATTCGCAACAGTACCTTCAGGTCTTGTTCCATATGCATTGTCATTGTCTCCATCCCATACTTTAATAATCTCTAAATCTAAAGAAGAAAGCTTATTTTTTATTGTAGTTTTTGAGCTTTGAAGCTCAGATTCAACAACAACACTTTCAACAAGTTTATCCGGGTTAATCTCTGTATACTTGCCGTCATTATTTATTGTTATTGTTTGACTTTCTATACCATAATCTACTTTAGTTTCAACAACTCGATATGTAAGGAAAGTATACTCGGTTGAACTTTGCTTTATAAATGTATTCGGAAGGTCTATAAAACAGTTTACTCTTGTGTTTTCCCATAAATGATCGTCTGTTATTTTACCCGTTATCGTTCTTTTAAAAGAATATCCACTTCCAAATAAACTTTCATATTGATCTGATGTTAAATTGCTTCTAAAGTAATCTTCAGCGCTAACCCATGAAAGAGTCTGTGGAGAAGTTTTTATAACTTCTGAAACTTGAAGCTCAAAATCAACTGTTATATCTAAGTCTTTAAAAGTATTATAAGATAAATCGTTTCCGTTTAAATCGGTCCATTCCTTAACAAATACCAAATTTGTTTTTGTAGAATTAGTAATTGGAGAAATAGTTATAGATACAGGGTTATTTTCAGTATTACCATAAGTACCTACAACAGTACTTGCGTTTGGTGAATATCCCATTGGCGGCGTCAACTCTTTAATTTTATAATCCCATATATTTCCTGTTGAAGAAATATAAGCTAATTCTCCTTGCACTCCTGGTGCGCCTTCTATCTTGTAATACCATGTATTTATTGATTTATTATTGTTCAAGTCTTCTGACGATATTTCAACAGTGTAAGTATTGTCAGTATACCATTTAACAGTATACAAACTCTTATCAACTTTTAAATCTCCTGTTGATCCAGCTCCGCCGGTTCCTCCTTGTGCTCTACCGTTACGCCATAAAGATAAACTATTTGTTGCAAACTCTTGCGGCGTTGGTCTTAATCCTAATTTATCATTCCAGTCATTCCATATTTTACTTCCTTTTATAACAACTTTTTTCATATTGTTAACTTGAAGTTTATTTATAAATGAAGCATATGTTTGACCATCATCATGATTTATTCCTTCTACAAGCTCAAATGAAATACTGTCTTTTAGGTTTGAACTTACCATATAAGCATTTAAATCAGTTGCGTTTACTTGGCCATTAACAGCCCATGTATCATATCCTTTCAAATTAGTTTTAATTTCTTCTACTTTGTAAGTATATTTTGAACCGTTAGGTGCATATATAGGTAAATTATCTATGGCAAAAGATTTCGAAACCAGTCCATTTGCCGGGCTTCCTTGAGCAATAAAGTCATTCTTAACATCATTTGAAGTCCAAACAATATTTTTTACAAGTTGAGGCTCGGAAACTCCTCCTCCGTTCAGATTGTATGTACGTGTAACCTTAAATGTAATAGCAGGATATGCAACAGGTGTCGTTCCATCGTCTTTAATTTTTAAATACAAATACTTGTATATATTTAAGTCACTTTTTTTGCTATTATATACATTTGTTGCTGTAAAAGTATCTTCTTCTATTGTAACATTATATATATTATCACTTGTTACACTGTCAGTACCATAAGTATTACCTTTAAAACTATTTAATCCACTTACATAACCCATTGTTTCAGCGCTTATGTAATATGTATACATATTTCCATACTTATCAAACTGAGGCAATGCTGTCGGATTATCTCCTTCTCCTGTTACAATTACTTTACCATTAGCATCAACATCAATAAAATTTTTACCCTCATAATCTAACTGGTAAACATAATAACCATCTTTTTTAAGTTTTGCCCACTGTTTGCTTGTAATTGTAAGAGAAGCTATATCTTCTTCAATCTTTGTTGCAGTTTTTCGTCCAAGTGTAAATGTTATTGTTGGTAAATCTTTACCTTGATCCACCCAACCACTTTCTAAACCTTGCCAGTATTTTTTCCCTTTTATTTGAGTTTCTCTGTAAAGAGTATTAATAAACAAACCATCTTCAGCAAGAGCATAACGGTCATAGTTGTTTATAACATTTACTCCGGATATCATACCGCTTTTTAAATCCAATACTTTTCCGTTTGCATTGGCATTTTGCCTTGTTCCTATAGAAACATATTTACCACTAGTATCCTTAACAGCATACTCACCTGGTTTATAATAAAACTCGTTTATATCAATTCGTGTTTTTTCATAAGCAAAATATATCCATTCATTTCCGTTTTCATCATATTTAGGAAGATTATTGATTGTAATTGTAAAATCAATTGGATTTTCATCTGTTACAATATCTTCGCTTAACCCTGAACTATTAATATTCATTGTTGAAGTATCGCCAATAGCCCATTTATAATCTCTTTGGAACAATTCGGCATTTGTGAATCCATTGTTTCCATCACTAATTGCACGGAATATGTCAAGATATATATCAGGTCGTTTGCCGGTTTCATAGGAATAATTATCGTTCCACTGTTTAAACCACTGGACAGATTTTGTAGCATCTCGTCTGTTTGTAAGCTCAACATTTTGAGTATCTGTACCCAAATGATTAGGTTTATATACCATATCGCTTTTCTGTGTCTCATAATCATTTATAAGATTATAAAGCGCTGTAGCATTTGTATCACCGATATACGATTTAAGTGAATTAAGATCAATATTTATTTCCTTAACCTTTCCTTCATTATCTACAACAACCCATGTGAACTTAACATCATAAAGTACAGAACGTCCAAGTTCATCATATTTAGGAAGATTATAGAAATAAAATTCTTCATCTTCTAAGAAATTAACTGTCTGGTAAGAACCTACATTTTTTGTAGTATTATCTTCTATATTGATATAAGTACCACCTAAAGAAATAGCATCTCCACCTGAAGAATTAATACCATAAATTTCAGTACCTGTAACCTTTGAATCTGTTATATCATATTTATCATATACATTTACACTATTGTGGAAGTCAAGTTTTAAGACAGGGAATATTTGCATGTTTTGCCCTTCGCCTGTTGCAGACACATTAATTTGTGTAAGCAAATTAGCTATTTCTTCTCTTAACTTTTTATCACCATCTTGCCATATATTTTTAACTGTAAAGTTTATGTTACCAAGTCTTCTGTTATAAACATTATATATACAAGTACCGTTCATAAAAAATGGCATATCATAACTTACATCATAACGGTGATTTTTTCCATTATACCCAAAATATGAAATACTTTCATTTCCGTCATTTCTAAAATCAGGCTTTTCAAAATTATCTTTATAATCGATTATAGTGTCACCTACTGATGTCTCTAATACATATAAATTACCGTTTTTTTGTTCAAAGGCTTCTTTCAAAGCTGCGTTTACTTTTTCTTTATCAAGTCCAGCTCTTTCACAGTATCCACCATCATTATTAAGAGACACACTCGTTTGTATATTTGTAACATTTTGCTCTAATGAAACTTCACTGGAAACAGGAATCTTGTGTTTGGTTCCATCTTCGCTTTCGTAATACAAATATGCCTGCATCTTAATATCTTCACGATGTGCTATATCGCTGTCATCAATCCAATATTTATTAATTAAAATTAAATAACCTCCTCCACCATGTCCATTAATTACTTTTGTATGGTAATCACTGTTTTTATTCCCTATACGGGTTGTTTCATAAATTGGTACAACTGCATTTTTTTCCAAGAGAATATATTCATATTTATTACCAAATCTATCGCATTCAGGAAGACCTGTGACGGTTACTTTATACGCTTTATCTTTTCCATTAGGGTCAGTTATCTTTAAGCCTTGCTCTATAACTATATTAGTAAGATCTTGATAAGCAGGATTAACAGTTAAACTATCTTGAACATAATCCCCATTTTCATCAAGTTTAAATTTAACAAACCATTCATACCCTTCATTTAGCTGATCTCCTTGATTAATCTTATAAATCTCAAACTCAACTTTTTCTGGGTCTCTTTGCCATTCTTTTTCAACTTCATAATTAATTGTGCTTAAAGGGATATTGGTTATAGTTGTAGTATAACTTGCTTTGTCATAATCACTTTTTGAATTATAAGCTATATCTCTACCGTTTTGTGTTATTACAAAAAAGTTATTATTTATGTCTATTCTCTTAGGTCTTTCATCACCACTTAAAATATTTAAAATATTAAATGATGAATTTCCGCCGTCAGCTTCTTCTATCTGTTCCAAAACGGACTCTTCCGTATCACCTGTAATATTTTGATACACAGCTTCTTCAATCCATTTATACTCTAAAACTTCACCTTTATCATTATATTTTGGCATTGACTCTATGTATGTATTTGTAAGATGTTCAGCATAAAAGTCATAAAGTACAGCTTCAACATTTTTTCCATTGCTGTCAAAAACATCTTTCCAGTCAGTTTCATTTTCTGTTTTTGATTGAAGTTTAAATTTAACAGCTATATCATTAAAATCTGATTGGAATATTGCTGCATTCCAGTTTTTAACAACCTTTACGTTAACCGTTCCTTTAACTCGATTATATATATCTTTATCGTTATAAATATATGTATTACTAGAAACTCTTTCTGCTTCTACACGTTCTCCTCTTTCATTTATAATCCAGATGGAATCAGATACATTTTCATATCCGAAAAGCTGATCATAAAATGCTGATGTTTCACCAGTTGTTGTTTTTGAATCAAGATATTCTTTTGCAACATACAGATATCTGTAACCTTCGGAATCATATTTAGGGAAAGTTTCCCCACCAAAATCAATCCTTTGTATATTTTCTTCTGTATCTAGTTCTTGAACAACATAGCTTCCATTAACAGAAACAGGTGAAGCTGTTGTAAAAGAGTTTATAGAATCATCAGCTCGATAACGCCAAAGCTGGAATTGTCCTGTTGGACGTAAAGATTTATCTGCATCTAACCATGTCTTTACAGCATTAAAATTCATATCTCCAGTAAGAGTTAATTGAACTTTACCCCCACTATAAACAGATGATGTAATATTACCATAATTAGGAACACCATTATTATCGTATGTTACTGCAAAATAGTCTCCATCTTCCATATTAAATATTTCTTCAGATATTTCACTTTGTGATATTTTATTAAAAACATCAAAGTTTTCATCATTATTAACACATACAACATACGGTTTAATAGGAGTTCCATCTAAATTATATCTCCAAACATTTTTAATTGTAACAATTCCGTTTGATTCATCAACTGCATTAATATCAACAATAATTGGCAAATTATCGCCATTTAAATTTATTTCTCTTTTGGAATTTGCATATTCTACTACAAATTTAAATCCATTAATTATAGCTTCTTCCAAAACTTTATCAACATCCAAAATACCCCAGCGTAATTTTACTTCAAATGTAAAATCTGTGAGAAGAACATAATACCAACCTTTATTTTTTGCTGTAGGGTATTCACCATCTTCTCCAAAGTTTTCCTCATTTATATTGATAAATATATATTGATCTACGTTTTCAACTGTTTTATCAGGTTCTATATACCACTCTATATTATGTTCTTCTGTCACTCCATTATTGTATTTAACGATTATCTTCTCTGGCAAAGTATCTTTTTCATAATAATATGTATAAGTACCTGCGCTTGATTCAATAAACTTAGCTTCTGGTATTTCTTTTAACCCTATGGAGCCCATATTATCTGTTGTAAGGGCTAGTTTTGTACCACCATCTATAGAAAATTTTAAAATCGGTGTTCCCAAATATTTTTCTTTATACTCATCAAGTGATGGTCTAATACTTGCTTCATTATTATTATCTTCCCAATATATTACTTTTTCAAATGGCAATGAATTATAAGTTATATCATAATTCTCTTCAGGTAATATAGTTGTGATAATTATTGAGCTTTGACCAAATCCATTTATAACCTCGTCTCCAACATATGCCGTACCCGATACAGTTAACGTAATTTTATCTCCATTATTTATTTCCCCACGCTGTAAAATAGAACCATCAAATTTTATTTCCATATTTGTATTACAATTACTACAATAATTTTCAGGTTCATTTCCTTCTGAAAATAAATTATCTTCTATATTTGTATTGTTTAATAATTCAACACTTTTTTCATTTAATGGCATAATTCCATCAATTTTATCTGCTTGATCTCCATTTGAAGGTTGAGAATTCCCATTATTACTTGGGGTACTGGTACTTACATCTTCATCTTCATTGCCCGGTTTAGTTGGGGTACCGCTACTTATTTCGTCATCTTCATTGCCCGGATTAGTTGGGGTCCCGCTACTTATTTCGTCATCTTCATTACCCGGATTAGTTGGGGTACCGGAACTTGCTTCATCATCTTCATTACCCGGATTAGTTGGAGTACCGGCACTTGCTTCGTCATCTTCATTACTTGAACCACTTTGTTCTGAC